>DASYIM010000027.1:0-7087 GCA_035997625.1 Gemmatimonadaceae bacterium | reverse complement strand
GACAATTCTGCCGGAGCGACGGGAATCAGCGCGTTGAGTGTGCCACCCAGTGCGGCGTCGCCGTGCAGGTACGATGTCGCGCCGCGCACGACCTCGAGCCGGCTGAACGCGCCGAGTGGAAGCATGCTCCAGTCGACTGTGCCGGAGCCGAGCGAAGCGAGCGGGACGCCATCGATCTGGGCGGGAACGTAGTCCGTCTCACCGCCACCATAAAAACCGCGGGCGATGATCCGCGGATTTCCACCGAGGGAGCTGACATCGACGACCGCGATTCCCGGTACGACGGCGAGAGCGGTGCCAACCGAGCGAAAGGGGAGCGCGCGGATCAGCGAGCCAGGAACCGCGCTCACTGCGACAGTGGAGGAGCGAATGCTGGTAGCCGAGCGGGCGGGGGTTACGACGACCGTATCGAGTTGGGGAATTGCCGCCGAGTCGCGCGGAGCGGGATTCTGCGCCCCCGCCAGCGAAGAGGACAATCCCAGCAGCAGGAATATCCGGGTAAACAACACCGGCGACTTCGGGCCAAGCCCCCGATGCACTCCAACAATAGCTCGGCGCCGCCAGCCGCTCCGCCCAAAGCTCCTAGCTGGCACTCTTCAGTTGCTCTTTATTCAGCTTCCGCCTGCGGTCGATGCGCCGCCTGCAACTTCTGCTGCAGCTGCGGCGGCGCCGGCTCGTAATGACTGAACTCCAGATTGTACGACCCTCTTCCCGCAGTAATCGACTTCAGCCGCACCGGAAACTGCTCCAGCTCTGACAACGGCGCTTGCGCCGTCATCTGCACAAACCCCGGCCGTGGTGAGTCGGAGCCCTTGATCTGTCCCCGATGTCCGGAGAGCTCGCCCGCGATATCTCCCATCTTGTCCTCAGGCGCGTCGATTTCCACATCGACGATCGGCTCCAGCACGATAGGCCGCGCTTTGGCCAGCGCATCGAGGAATGCCTTGCGACCCGCGGACATGAAAGCGACGTCCTTCGAGTCCACTGGATGGGTCTTGCCGTCGTAGACGATCACTCGCACGTCCTGCAGCGGGTAGCCGGCGATGAATCCGGACTCGAGCACCTGCCGCACGCCTTTCTCCACTGAGGGGATGAACTGCCTCGGGATCGTTCCGCCTTTCACGGCGTCGACGAACTCGAAGCCTTTGCCGCGAGGCAGCGGCTCGACCCTGAGGAAAACCTCCCCAAATTGTCCGGCGCCACCCGTCTGCTTCTTGTGGCGGCAATGGCCTTCTGCCTTGGCGACAATTGTCTCGCGGAAGGGGATAGACGGCGGCCGCGTGTCGAGCTCGATCTTGTACTGCGACGACATCTTGTCGAGGATCACCTTCAGGTGCATCTCGCCCAGCCCCCGCATCACCATCTCGTTCGCTTGCGAGTCGTGTCCGATGCGGAAGCACGGGTCCTCGGCCACGATCTTGTGCAGCACGTCGGCCATCTTCTGCTCATCCTTTCGATTCTTCGCCGTCACCGCCAGCCCGAACACGGGAGTCGGCAGATCGAGCGGACGCGCGTGGAGATGCGCGTCGTCGGCGGAGTCGTGCAGGATGTGGTCGAATCCGATTTCCTCGACCCTGGCGATGGCGCAGATGTCTCCAGGAAGAGCTTCCTGCACCTCCGTCTGCGTTTTCCCTCGCAGCATATAGATGTGCGCGGGTCTGATCGGCTTGCGGCCATCGCCGATATAGAGCTGCATGTTCGGCGTCAGTCGCCCCTGGTGAACGCGAAATACCGCGATGCGCCCAATGTAGGGATCAGTCTCGATCTTGAAGACGTGCGCCAGAGCGTGCTTGGTGGAGTCGGGAATCGCTGTGATCTCCGTCGGCTCCCCATCGCCGATGGGCGTGCTGACATACACCGGCGGATTTCCCTCCGTCGGATTCGCCAGCAGCTTGACTATGACCTCGAGCAGCTCGGGGATTCCTGCCCCGGTCTTGGCGGAAGTGAAGACCACGGGAATCAAATGCCCCTCGCGCAGTGCTCGCTCGAGGGGCTCATGTAGTTCTTCCGGTGTGACCTCGCCTTTTTCGAGGTATTGGGTCATCAGGTTTTCATCGACCTCGACGACCTGCTCTACAAGCCGGCGGTGCGCTTCCTCCACCGACGAGAAATCCGCCTCGCCGGAAGGGGTGAAGAAGCAGTCGGAGACCTTGCCGCGATGGGACGCTGGCAGATTGAGCGGCAGGCATTCCTTCCCAAACGTCTGCTGGATGCGATCGAGGAGAACCTCGCAGTCGACGTTTTCGCCGTCGATCTTGTTGACGATGATCATGCGGTCGAGCCCGCGCTTCTGCGCCTGTTGCATGAAGCGGCCGGTCATCATCTCGATGCCGTTCTGCGCATTGATGACGACTGCCGCCGTCTCGACCGCCGCCAGCGCGGGAAGGGCGTGGCCGAGGAAGTCCGGATAGCCCGGCGTATCGAGGAGGTGAATAGTTGCCGACTCATCGCCGGCCTTGGCCTGGAAACTCGCCACCCCAAGCTTCAGCGAATGTCGGAGCTGTTTTTCGAGCTGGGTGTAGTCGCAGACTGTGCTGCCGCGTTCCACACTGCCACCGGTAGGAACGGCTCCCGCCTTTGCGAGCAGGGCCTCAGCCAAGCTCGTCTTACCGCTGCCCGCCTGACCGACGAGCGCGATGGTCCTGATGTTCTTAATGGAATTCGTCACGAGCTTCCCCTCCCTCGCTACCTCATTCTACAGTGAAGGATAGGCTGCCCGGAAGGGTAGGGGCTGGAGGACCCAGGGGCCGTATCGATGCCGTTGGTTAGAGCCCTCGGACTTCTCTCTACACCGGGCGCTGCTGGCTCACGGCTCCGCGCGGCGAATGCTATTTTCCAGCACTCCTTCCCCTCGTGGAGATCGCCTGAATCAACAACCGCTCGAAGATCTATCCGAGCGCCTCCAACGGGCGCTCGGCGATGGGTACAAAGTCGTCGAGGACCTGGGCGGTGGCATGGCGCGCGTCTTCGTCGTCCACGAAGTCGCGCTCGGCCGGGATATCGTCGTCAAAGTCCTTCCGCCAGAACTTGGTGCCGGGCTCAATATCGGCCGCTTCCGCCGCGAGATTCAGCTGGCGGCGCGACTGCAGCATCCGCACATCGTTCCCGTCCTCTTCGCCGGTTCGAAAGACGACCTCCTTTATTACGCAATGCCGCGCGTCGAAGGCGAGACGCTGCGCGCACGATTGCAGCGGTCCGGTGAGGTTCCGGTCAGCGAGACGGTCAGGATACTTCGCGACGTCGCCGACGCCATCGACTACGCGCACCGGCAGGGCGTTGTGCACCGCGACATCAAGCCGGAAAATATTCTCCTTTCGGGGAACCACGCCCTCGTCACCGATTTCGGGATCGCCAAAGCCTTGAGTGCGGCCACCGATGACGCCGGCATGACATCGGCCGGCATCGCCATCGGCACGCCGACGTACATGTCCCCCGAGCAGGCACTCGGCGATCCGACGACCGATCAGCGCGCAGATATCTACTCGCTCGGGGTCGTTGGCTACGAGCTGCTGGCGGGAATGACCCCATTCTTCGGCACTACTCCGCAGCAGGTGTTGACCGCGCACGTCGCCGAGATGCCCCCGCCGCTTTCCAAGTACCGGCCGGATCTGCCGCCGTCGCTGGCCGTGGCGATCATGCGCTGCCTGGAGAAACAACCAAAGAACAGATTCCAGACTGCCAGGGATTTCCGTGACGAGCTGGAGACGGTGAGCACGCCGGGCGGCGGGACGCCCACGCCAATCGTCCCCGCCCAAACGGTCTCCGCGACGAGTGCCTGGAGACCGACTGTTCTGGTCGAAGCCATTCCGACGCCGACTCACCCATCGATCCCGGCATCCGTGCCCAGGAAGCGCGGAAAAACGCTGGCGCTGGTGGGGATCGCGGCCGTGCTGCTCGTCGGGAGCCTGATCGCGAGCCGCTACCTCACCCGCGGCGCGCCGGAGTTCGAGATCGCCACCACCCGACAGCTGACCAACGAATCGGGGCTCGAGATCACGCCCGCGTTCTCTCCAGACGGCAAGATGCTGGCGTACGCGGCGGGGCAGCCGGGCAGGACGAGCATCATGGTGCGGCAGATCAACGGTGGCGACGCGATTCGCCTCGCCAACGGCCTCGCCCCGCAATGGTCGCCCGATGGCTCGAAGCTGGTGTACGTCGACAGCGCGGGAATCGCGATGGTGCCGGTCCTGGGCGGAACGCCGCAGCGACTCATCCCGAATCCCGAGAAACAATACGTGGCGAGCCCGGCGTGGTCGCACGACGGAAAGTCCCTCGCGTACGCCCAGGTGCGCGCCATCGGCGGGTTTGGATCGATATGGATAGCGAACGCGGATGGCAGCGAGCCGCGCAAGATGCGCGATGCCAACGAGCCGAACGCAATCTCCTGGTCCCCCAACGACGACAGGCTGGCTTTCGTCGAGGGCAATCTGCTGTTCGTCTACTCTGGCGTGCAGTTCGGAAACCTCGCCCCATCGACGGTGTGGGTCGCGAACAGAGATGGAAAGGGCGCGACACTGCTGACGGACTCACTGCATCAAAGCGTCAGTCCCGTCTGGTCGGCCGACGGCGACGGAGTCTTCTATATCTCGAACGCTCGTGGCAGCAGAGATCTCTACCATCAACGCCTGCGCGGCACCAAAGCGGACAATGTTCCACAGCGGTTGACTTCGGGCCTCAAGATTCACGGAATCGCCGCGACCGCGGATGGCCGGATCGCGTATTCCGCGTGGACCACCAACGTCGGCATCTGGTCGCTGCCATTCCCGCGCTCGGGATCAGTCTCGGTTTCGACAGCGCATCCGATCATGTCCACCACCGAGAGCATCGAGGTGGTGCGACTGAGTCCCGATGGCCAGTGGCTCGCTTTCGACTCGGATCGTTCCGGCAACATGGATATCTATAAAATGAGGATTGATGGAACAGGCCTGCAGCAGCTGACCCACGACACCGCCGACGACTTTCGACCCTCGTGGTCGCCCGACGGTCGGGAGATCGCCTTTCATTCGTGGCGCAGCGGCAATCGGGATTCTTATGTGATCGCCGCCGATGGATCCGCGGAGAGGGTCATCGCGTCCGGTCCCGCGCACGAGTACTCGGGGACGTTCTCGCCCGACGGAAGTCAGATCGCGTTCGATTCCGACCGCAGCGGCCAGATCGAGATCTACGTCGCCTCGGCAAAGGGTGGCGAGGTGCGGAGACTCACCACTGGCGGCGGGAGTCTGGCGCGGTGGTCGCCGGACGGGAAGTACATCGCCTATACCGTAACGGCGACGAATACTCCCGGTATTCCATATCAGGCGCCGCTGCGGATCATTCCGGTGTCAGGCGGAACGGTGCGAACAATTCCGGTCTCGGCATTACTCGGCCAACTGGTCGCGATAGAAGCGTGGAGTGCCGACGGCAAAAGACTCTACTTTCGCGTGATCTCTCCGAATGGGGATCGCAACATCGCCGAGTCTTCGATCGATGGCAGTGAGCAAACGACCCTGGTTCGCTTCGACGATCCTGAAAAACGTCCATTCAATCCCTTCTTTTCCACCGACGGGAAAACGATCTACTTCACGCTCGGCCGCCAGGAAGCGGATATCTGGTTGATGGAACTTGGAACAAAATGAATTGTCGCTCCGCTACAGCAGCGAGCTTGTATCGTTCGGCAGCAGCACCCTTCTCACCATCCTGATCGGCGGGAATCCCTGTTTCACGAACGCGTCGTGAAACTCGCGGAGTGAATAACTCGATCCGCGCGCCTTCTGATAGTCCGCGCGCAGCTTGTAAATCTGCAGCTTGCCCAGCGTGTAATAGAGATACGTGGGGTTGTACGCGCCGCGGCGCGCTTCCTCGTACGCGTTGGCCGGCTGCTGGAAGCACTTCTTCGTGAAATAATCGTCAGCGCCCTGCTGCACGCTCAGGCCGAGAGTGTGCTCCCGCATCCCCACCACCCAGCGACAGTCGCGCAGCAAAGCCTCGGATAGCTGGGCGAGACGCGTCTTTGGATCGTTGTTTCCGAATCCTTCCTCGACCATCATCTGCTCGCCGTAGTGCGCCCATCCCTCGGCGTTACTCGACGCGCCAAGGAGCTTGCGGGTCTTGGTGGGGAACTGCGGGGCGTAGATGAACTGGAGAAAGTGCCCGGGAAAAACTTCGTGCACCGTGATGATGTTCATCACGCTCTTGTTGTAAAGCTTGAGGTGCTCCTCGACGTGCTTCGCGTCCCAGTTCTTCTCCGGCGGCGTCACGTAGTAGAACGCTTCCGTGGCCTTCGTCTCGTAGGCGCCGGGCGTGTCCATGCTGGCGAAGGTTCCGCTCCGCGCGTACGGCGGCGTCTCGGTTACGATCGGACGGACGTTCGACGGGATGTCTACGATCTTGTGATCCACCAGGAACTGCCGCAGGCCGTCAACCGTCGATCTCGCCGATGGGATGAGACTGTCCGCTGTAGGATGCTCGGCGTTCAGCGTTTCCATCGCCTGCTCGGGAGTCTTGCCAGGCGCGACTTCGCGAGCTGTCGCCACGAACGCTTTGTAATCCTTGTCGAGCTGCGCCTCGCCGACCTTCAGCAGCTCGGGCAGCGGAGTGTCCACCATCTCATCGTAGCGCAGCTTGTCGGCGAACGCTTTCGAGCCGATGGCGAACTTCCCGTTCGATTTGGGGAGGAGCCCGTTTTTCAGCCAGTCGGCGGCGCCCTGCATCGATGTCGCAACCGAGTCGTTCACCCGCGTGAACTCCCGCAGTGTTGCGGTATCATTTCCCGCCGCGCCTTTCGCCCACTTGGCGACGTCGTCCTTGAAGAAGCCGACCGAGCCGGCCGCGATGCGCATCGCGAGATCGGTAAACTCCCTCGGCGGATTCACCACGTTCTGGCGCATCACGGCCAGCACCGCCGGCACACCGCGCAGCCGGGCAGTCACCGATTTCAATCGATCGACCGGAGGCGCGAAGTTGCGCTTCATGAGCAGGTCGACGGCGTTGCCTGGCAGCCCGACGTAGTTCATCGGATTCTTTTTCCAGTTGGCGAGCAGTTCCTCGTCCTGCAGCTCCGACTTGATGGCGCCGTCGATCATCGCCGCGTCGATCGAGTCGTCGAGCG
>DASYIM010000026.1:0-4082 GCA_035997625.1 Gemmatimonadaceae bacterium | reverse complement strand
TTGAGCACCTCGCCCGGCTTGCCCTTGATACCGTCCATGACTTTCGGGCCGAACATCTTCACGTCGCCCTTCGCTGTCTTCGTGAATGCCCCGGGCCTGGGATCTGACGCGCGAATGAGCCGCGAGATCTCGATCGCGCTGCTCCGCCAGTCGATGCGCGACGATTCGCGCGTGAGCTTCGGCGCGTAAGTGGCGCGAGCATCGTCCTGGGGCGTTTCCTTGCACTCGCCGATGGAAATGAGCGTGAGCGCCTCGATGAGCGTCAGCGCGCCCAGCTCCGAAAGCCGCAGCCGCAGCTCGCCGTAAGTCTCATCCTCGAGGATCGGCACCTCGGCCTGGAGAATCATCGGACCCGCATCGAGCGCCGGCACCACTCGCATCACCGTCACTCCTGTCTCCGTAAATCCCTGGGTGATCGCCGCCTGAATCGGCGCCGCGCCACGAAGCGTGGGCAGCAGAGACGCGTGTATGTTGAGCGTCCCCATTCCGGGGAGGTCGATGATCTTCTGCGGCAGGATGTGGCCGTAGGCCACCACCACCGAAATGTCCGGCTTGAGCTCCGACAGTTTCCCGTAGAGCTCCGGATCCTTTGCGTTTTTTGGTTGAAAGAGGGGAATCTCTTCGTCGAGCGCAATCTGCTTGATCGGCGACGGGATTATCTGGCGCGCCCGGCCCTGTGGCTTGTCCGGTTGGGTGACCACACCGACGACTTCGAATGCTTCACCAATGAGCGCGCGCAAAGCAGGAGCGGCGAAGTCCGGCGTTCCCCAGAATACGACCCGCACTACATCTCCGTCTCGTGATGGTGCTCGCCCTTCACCTCGGTGCGTACTTTCCTGATGAATCCGGGATAGTCGCTCTTCCCCTTCTCCCACTTGGACATCGCCGCCCGGCGCTTGAGTGGGCTCAGGTAGTCGATGAACAGCTTGCCGTCGAGATGGTCGATCTCGTGCTGAAAGCAGCGGCCGAGCAGCTCGGCTCCTGTCGCCTCGTACTCATCCCCGTTTTCGCCGGTGGCGCGGATGGTGACCGTGCCCGGCCGCTCGACATCTCCATAGATTTCGGGGATCGACAGGCAGCCTTCTTCGGCCTTGTCCGCCGGCCCCTCGCTTGTCACGATCGACGGATTGATGAGGACGAATTTCGCTCCGTCGACATCGACCACTGCCAGCCGCTCGGTCCGCCCCACCTGCGGGGCAGCGAGTCCGATCCCCTCGGCGGCGTACATCGTCTCGAACATGTCGGCGATGAGCTGCTTGAGCTCGTCGGTGATGTCGGAGACGGGCTTGGTCGGCTTGCGAAGTACCGGGTCACCCAGCACCCGGATGTCGAGGATGCTCACCCAGCGCTGATGTTGGAGGCCGATGCGGGCCGGTTGATCTTGGCGATCCTGCCGCGTTCGATGATGACTCGGGTGTCGCCGGACTTGATGGTGACGCGATCATCCATCCCGCTGCTCGAGTCGTCGCCGCCCTTCTCCTTGATGAACAGGACCTCGCCGACGAGCCCGCCGTTGGTCACGATCTCATCACCCTTTTTCAGGTTGCGCACCAGCTCGTCGTGCTTCTTTCGCTGAGTGGCCTGCGGACGAATGAGAATGAAATAGAAGATCGCGAAGATCGCTCCATACATGAAAATGGAGCCGAGGATTGGATTGCTAGGCATTGTTTCAAATCGAAGAGTGTGACGAAATCAGACTGCGAGCGGAGCCGCGCTGCGATAGCGCGCGAGCCAGTCGCGGGTCCAGGAATCGAGATCGCCGTTCAGTATCGCCTGACGCGCGGCGCGCGCCACCGACAGCAGGAAATGTACATTGTGCAGGGAGAGTAGGCGGAGCCCGAGTATCTCGTCGGATACGAACAGATGTCTGATGTAGGCTCGCGTGAATCGCGTGCAGGCGGCGCAGTCGCAGTCAGGATCGAGCGGCTTCGGGTCGGTGCGATACTCCGCGCGCTTGATGTTGAGCCTGCCGTCGCGGGTGAAAACCGCTCCGTTCCTTCCCATTCTCGTCGGCGCGACGCAGTCGAACAGGTCGACGCCGCGGCGAATCCCCTCCACCAGATCCTCGGGAAAGCCGACGCCCATCAGATAGCGGGGATGGGTTCTGGGCAGCGCTTCGTCGACGACCTCGATCATTTCGTACATGGCGTCTTTCTCTTCACCGACTGATAGTCCTCCGATCCCGAACCCCGCCCAGTCGTGCATCGACCTGATCTTCTCGGCGGCTTCGCGACGCAGGTCGGCGTGAATCCCGCCCTGTACTATCGGAAACAGCGCCTGGTGATTTTTCGGATTATCGGCGGGTCGCTCCTCTCGCGGCGGATCCTCGAGCGGCTGGCTCTGCTCGAGGCGCTCGACTTCCGCCAGGCACCTGGCCAGCCAGCGGATGCTGCGCTCACTGGCATCGCGCGCCGATACCTCGTCGGACTGCCCGGGGATCACGTGATCGAACTGCATGATGACGTCGGCGCCGAGGTTGCGCTCGATCTGCATCACGACCTCGGGGGTGAAGAATCGGCGCGACCCGTCGATGTGCGACTGGAACTCGACTCCCTCTTCGTTGACGGTGCGGAGCTGCGCCAGGGAAAAAACCTGGAATCCGCCGGAGTCGGTGAGGATCGGCCCGTCCCAGCGCATGAAGCGATGCAGCCCGCCCATCTCCCGCACCACCTCGTCACCCGGCCGGAGATGGAGATGGTAGGCGTTGCCGAGTATCATCGACGCGCCCATTCGGACGAGGTCGTCGGGATCGAGCGACTTCACCGTCGCCAATGTGCCGACCGGCATGAACGCCGGTGTCTCGACGTTGCCGTGCGGCGTCGAGAAAACGCCGGCCCGTGCGGGGCCGGCGGTGGCGGCGATGGCGAAGGAGAATGACACCGTCATTGAAAGTAGGCAGAGCAGGACAAAACGCGAACTACTGACTGCGACCTAACACCCGCTGGGCGTCGCGGACTCCGACCACCTGCTGGGCGCGGACTCCAATCACCTGCTGGGCGCTGACCGCTGCAGCGCTGACTGCTTACTGCTGCGTAAGACGGGACAGAATCGCTCGGCGTTTTGGGAAACGGGTTGGTTCACCGTAGTGCCAAGGGAGTCTGTCTCGTCGTTTGCAGCGGTCAGCGACAAGCATGCGGCGGTTAGCGCCCAGCAGGTGGTTCAGTCTTTAGCGCTTGTGGTGAGCCTTTCAACGTTAGAGGCAGAATTTGCGCATAATGTAGGGAATGCCGGGAGGCGACGAACGTGGCAAATGAAAAGGTGTGGTTCATAACGGGCTGCTCGACGGGCTTCGGCCGCGAGCTGGCGAAACTGGTGCTCGACCGCGGCTACCTGGCCGTCGTCACCGCGCGAGATCCTGCCAAAGCCGAGGATATCGCGAAGGGCAGCGAGGATCGCTCACTCGTTCTAGAGCTGGATGTCACCGACCCGGTCGAAGTCGAAGCGGCGACGAAGAGCGCCGAGAAGCGCTTCGGTCGTATCGACGTGCTGGTGAACAACGCCGGCATCGGATACTTCGGCGCGGTTGAGGAGAGCGACGAGGGGGACGTGCGGCGGATGTTCGAGATCAACTTCTTCGGTCTGTCGCGGATGACCCGTGCCGTTCTTCCCATCATGAGACGCCAGCGCAGCGGGCACATCGTGAACATCTCGTCGATCGGCGGGCTGAAGAGTTTCCCGGCGCTTGCCTACTACAATGCGACGAAGTACGCCGTCGAAGGATTCTCCGAGTCCCTGGCGATCGAGACCGGGCCACTCGGAATAAAGGTGACGATCGTCGAGCCCAGCGGATTCCGCACCGATTGGGCTGGACGGTCAGCCGGCGAGCGAGCGAACCCAATCGCCGACTATGCGCCCACGGCGGGGCGGAACCTCGCGACCCTGCGCGAGTACAGCGGCAGGCAGCCCGGCGACCCGGTGCGCGCTGCCGCCGCGATCATCGCCGCCGTGGAATCGCGGAATCCGCCGTTGAGACTCTTGCTCGGTCGGGCGGCGCTCAAAGGCGCGCGGGGGAAGATCGAGTCTTTGAAGCAGGACTTTGACGCGTGGGAGAAGACCACCGTCGAGGCGGATTTTCCGGATGC
>DASYIM010000025.1:0-3830 GCA_035997625.1 Gemmatimonadaceae bacterium | reverse complement strand
GCTCGCACCCGTTCAGTTGCAGTTGATGTTTGGAGCGTCGAGATGCGAGAAGCTCGCACCCGTTCAGTTGAAGTTGATGCTTTGAGTTTTCTCGGGACGATCAGAAACGTTTGATGAACCCCGCCGCCCCCGCCTGGACGTTCCCTCCCATTATCTGACTCTTGATCCAGAACGCGAGCAGTAGCACCGCGTACTGCAGGAACGTGCTGATCTCGCTCTTGAACGCCTCGCCCCAGTGATACTCGCCCACTTGCGTCTCTCCCTTCGGCGGCCGCGGAATCCAGCGCGGCGTGGAGTTCTTGTATTCGAGGTAGTCACGGCCGAAGATCGACTCCAGCACGCCCTCCTCGTAGCGCACGATCAACTCGTACTCAACGGCGAATAGCAGGATCGCCGCCGGCAGGAACCAGAGCACGCCGGAGATGGTGACGAATCCCATCCAGATGAGGAAGTTGCCGATGTACAGCGGGTTCCTCGCCCAGGCAAAAATTCCGTAGGTGACTAGCCGTTGCACGTTACGTGACCGTCGCCTGGTGACGGTTCCCGCCGCAGCAACGCCGGCGAGACGGATGGCTTCTCCAATCACTATCAGCGCGAGTCCGACCTCCCAGCGAAACGGGGAGGTCGATCCGGGCATTACAAGAGGGATCCCCAGGAATAGAAGCGGCAGCCAGCCGCGATGACGAAAAAGGACCGCGCCTATTTGCGCGGATATGGATTGCTCCGTCGCGCTGACGCGGTTTGGATCAGCTGTCATCTTGCCACGGCGGGAACAGCGTCCGCCACTGATCGGGCACCGGGATCGGCTTTCCGTCGGGTGAAACCGTTACGTACACGATCGACGCGTCGCAGACAATGACGTCTCGCTGGTTGCGGACCACCTGTCGCACGATGAAGCTGGTATTGCCTACCGATGTCAGCCCGGTGCGGATGCCGAGGTCGTCACCGGGAAAGGTTTGGGCCATGTAAGACGCTTCGACCTTCCGCACCACCGCCCACAAACTGGTTCTCATGTATTCGTCGTAGGACATGTGCCGCTCCAGCGCGGACCAGCGGGCTCGCTCCAGCAGGGTCAGCAAGTGCGCGTGATTCACATGGCCCACGGAATCACAGTCGCTCGGATAGATGTGAACCTTGAAGTCTTCTGCCATAGAGAAAAGTGTGGTGAGCCCAGCGACGAAAGTTAACGATCCGGGGGCGTGGCACCATTAAGGCACTAGATTTGGGTGATGCCTCCCGCGAATACGGAGAGCGCGCAGTACCTCGACCAGTCGTCCGAGGTCGATCGCTTTCTCGACCAAATATCAGATGTGACCGAGCTCGCCCTCGACACCGAGGGGGCGAGCTTTCATCGCTTTCTCGACCGTATTTATCTGCTTCAGATCTCCACCCGCGAGCGGAGCGCGATCATCGATCCGCTGCCGATCGGATCGCCGCAGAAGCTCGGTGATCTGCTCCAGGACTCGAAGGTCGAGGTCGTCTTTCACGACGCCGACTACGACCTCAGACTGCTCCACCAGGACTACGGCTGGCACGTTACGAAAATCTTCGACACCCGCGTAGCCGCGCAGCTGCTGGGCATCAAGTCATTCGGCCTTGCCGCTTTGCTCGAGCAATATTTCGACGTCAAGCTCGACAAAAAACATCAGCGCGCAGATTGGTCGATGCGGCCATTGACGCAGGACATGCTGGAGTACGCCGCCCAGGACACTCGCTTTTTGCTCCAGCTCCGGGATCAGATGAAGAGCGAGCTCGAGCGACGCGGCCGCTGGCAGTGGGCGGAGGAGGAGTTCGCCCGCCTGGAGGGCACCCGCTGGGAAGCCGAAGAGAGCATGGAGGGATTTCTCCGCCTCAAGGGCGCAAGAGACTTGAGCCGGCGCGAGCTGGCGGTGCTGCGGGAGGTTGCAAACTGGCGCGATACCGTCGCTGCCCAGCTCGATCGCGCCACCTTTCGCGTCATGGGAAACGAGGTCCTGCTCGAGCTGGCTCGACGCGCGCCGCGGAGCGTTTCGGAACTGAGCGCGATCAAGGGCATGCCGAAGGGAATGATCGAGCGGGGAGGCGGGGACATTGTCGCGTCGGTTCGCCGGGGAATGGAAGCGCCGGAGGCGGAGCTGCCCAAGTTCCCGCGCGGCCAACGCTGGAACAAGGATCGTGACTTCGACGATCGGGTCGCGCGTCTCAAAGCGGTGCGTGACGAAGCGGCTACCAGATTGGAGCTTGATCCCGGCGTGCTGTGCTCGCGTGAGCGGCTGGAAAACATCGCCCGCAGTGGCGCGAAGACCGCGGACGATCTGGCAAAAGTGCCTGATCTCCGTCGCTGGCAAATCGAGGAAATGGGAGGGGGATTCCTCGCGGCAATGTGACTCGAAAGCGGCGGACGGTTCTCAGTCCGGCAGCCTGAACATGAATCTCTGCGTCATGCGTGTTGCCACTGGACAGTCCCCCAGGTACGCCGGGTGATAACGCGTGTTGCCAAGCGCTTCGAGCACGCTGCTGACGAAATCCCGATAGTTGGCGTGCACCAGCTCCATCGACTCGCTGGCGACGGCTCCGTCCGGCTCCACGGTGAAAGCAATCGTGACGCTATCGCCAACCCCGGCCAGGCGCGCCTTAAAGGGATAGCTGGGGTTGATTCCCGTTGCGGGCATCGTTGCGTATCTGAACGGCAATTCGTACCGCGGCATCTTTGCCACCAAAATCCGTTGCAGGGCCGGCACGGTATCGAGATTCTCCTCCGGACCGATCTGCATCATCAGATGAATGGATTCGACCTCTCCCGTCGGCGGGCCTCCGCGCGCCTTCGATACTGTCTGCAGCGCCGACGCGATGCTGTCGGCGAGGGTTGGCGTCAGGGAAGCATCGACCACCGCGATGTCCGACAACCGGCCGTCGTTATGAGCCGTGGCGTAGGCCACAGCGGCGAGATTGAGTGATGCACCCATGCACCGCCCTCCCAGGGAATCGCAGGGCGGCGTGCCCATCACCACGCTGAGCAGAAGATGGGAAGGGGCCTTGAACGCGTGGCGGAATTCTTCAATCAGCAGGCCTTCGAAATCCGGCGGGAGAGCGGTATTCGTATCGAGGGACTCGATCGACATCTTCACCACCTTCGAGATCGAGTCGGTTGCGCGCAGCGTGTCGAGGCACGCCGCCACCGCGCGTCGTGAAGAGGAAACGCCCGGTTTTGCGGTGGGATTTACCGCGCAGGAGTCCACGCACAGGACGACGGCCAGCAAGGCAGCGATGAAAGGAAGACGCACGAGTACGACCTCGGCGTAGCTCGTGCCACGGTCACTAGAAACCGAGGTATGCCCTCACTCGCGGCTCCATCTTCTCGGGTGTCCAGAAGGGCATCCAGACGAGATTCACTTCCACCTTCTCCACGCCGGGAAGCGTCTTCACTTCGTTCTCAGCGTTGGTCATCAGCTCGGGGCCGGACGGACAGGCCGGTGAGGTCAGGGTCATGTCGACCTTAACCGTCGTGCCATCTACGGCGATGCCGTAGACGAGTCCGAGATCGATGATGTTCAGCTGGAGATCGGGATCCTTGACGCGACGCAACGCGAGCTTCACCTGATCCTCCGACACAATACCGGTCGTGGTTGAAGGCTCGAGAGAAGCCGGGGCTGAAGGGGTGTCGTCGGTCATCATGATTGCCTGGTATCTAATAATCACCCGAGCGGAGTCAAACAAAAAGGGCCGCCAGAGGGCGGCCCTTTCTTCAGGTGACCATCGAGCTAGCGTTTCTTGCTGGAGCTGCTCTTCCTGGCCGTGTTTTTCCTGCTGGAGCTGCTCTTCTTCGCGCTGGCGCGGCTCTTTGAAGTGGC
>DASYIM010000024.1:0-1723 GCA_035997625.1 Gemmatimonadaceae bacterium | reverse complement strand
CGAGCTACCCAACCTCAACGCTCTCAACTTTCTGCTGCATGGCGCTCTCGACGGCGGCGGTACCTTGTCGCTCAAGACAGACGCTCAGGGCAAAGTGTATTCGACCGCGCTGTTGCGGATGATGATCGATGTTCCCGACGACGAGGCGGCCAGATTCGGACTTCCCGGCGTGAAGGCTGCCACTGGAGCAAAGGCCCGGTGAAAAACGTCCGCGTGACCGTTGAAGGCCGCATCGGCCGAATCACCCTCGCGCGACCGGAAAAAAAGAACGCTCTCGATCGCGTTACGGCGGATGAGCTCGCTCAAGCTCTCTTCGCACTGAGCGAATCACCCGTCCACGTCATTGCACTAGATGGCGAGGGTCCGGACTTTTGCGCCGGCGCGGACCTGGCTGCCCTCGAGGAAATGCTCGATGCCCCCCGGCAGCAGCACCTCGACGATGCCAAAGCCCTGGGTCACGTCTTTCACACCATTCGCCGGATGGAGAAGCCGGTCGTCGCCGTCGTCAGAGGACGCGCGTTTGCCGGCGGAGCCGGATTGGCGACGGCCTGCGATATCGTGCTCGCCCACGAGGAAGCAAGATTTGCTTATCCGGAAGTCTCCATCGGATTTGTCCCCGCGATGGTGATGACGTTGTTGCGCCGGTCGGTCGGTGAGAAAATCGCGTTCGATCTGATCAGCACCGGCCGGATTGTCAAAGCGGACGAGGCGAAGGCGATCGGGCTCGTGTCACGCGTCGTAGCCGACGCCGGGTTCGACGAAGTGTCCAACGGCATCCTCAATCAGCTGGCGCAGGCACCGCCCAGCGCCGTCGCGGCGACGAAGACTCTTTTCTACAAGCTCGATACACTCGGGTTTCTCGATGGAATATCCGCGGGAATCGTCGCCAACGCCGACGCCCGTGCCACCACGGCGTTCCGCGAAGGCGTATTACGATTCACAAATCGCAGGAAGGATCAACAATGACTCCATTCACGATTGCCAAGCTCGCGCTGATGCTCATCGCGGCGATCCTCCTGGCGTGGGGCATCCGGGCCGATGACAGCGCGCTGCGCTGGGCCGGAATCCTGTTCCTGTTCGCCGCGCTCATTCTGAGATTCTTCAAGCCTCGCAAACCGCGCGGCCTTTCGTGACGGCGCGGACGAGCCCGACGCCACCCCGGCCTACAACGATCGTTGACGCTCCCCGCCTATCCAACAAGCTCGGGGTGGATCTGATCCTGGCAAGCGAAACGCTTCAATACACCGGCAGCTTCAAGTTTCGCGCGGCCTATCACGTAGCCTCGAATGTGGACCAGTCGCACATCATCACCGCCTCCTCCGGCAATTTCGGCCAGGCGATTGCCTACGCCTGCAAGTTGTTTGGAAAACGCTGCACAGTGGTGATGCCCTCGGGCGCTCCCCGGATAAAGGTCGATGCGGTACGCGAGTACGGCGCTGAAGTCGACCTCGTGGATGTCGACAAAAAGAGCCGGCTGGAACGACTCGGCGAGCTGGCGAAGCAATTTCCGGAGGCCTACGTAGCGAGTCCGTACGACGATGACCTGGTGATCGAAGGGAACTCGAGCCTGGCGAAAGAGCTATTCGCCCTCGACCTGGACCTCGATTTCATAATCGCTCCCATTGGCGGTGGTGGTCTGACCTCCGGGCTGGTGAAGGCGGTCGAGGAGAGTGGCAAAAAGATAGATGTGCTGGCCGCCGAGCCGTTGTTGTCCAATGACGCC
>DASYIM010000023.1:0-5062 GCA_035997625.1 Gemmatimonadaceae bacterium | reverse complement strand
TGGAGAGACGTGTCCAGAAGATTGCTGACGTGCTGCTGATTTGGCTCGGTGGCTGTCATCTCCAGCCGCAGTTGGCGCCTCGTCTCTCGTTCCTGCGCGGCGATCTGATTGAGACGCGGGCCGAAACGCGCGTTGGACTGCTCGAGCTGCGTCATCTGCGCGTCATTGAGTGCGAGCCGCTCCTTCGCCAGCGCGGCTACACGTTGCCTGAATTGCTGCTCCAGTGCCGGCCGGTCTCCCGCTGCGGCCGGCGCGCGAACGGGCTGCGCCAACGCGGCGGATCCGCTCAGGACGAGACCAGCTATAGTGAGGCGAAAGACGGATGTCATCGGGTTAATCATGGTCAAATGCTGTCGCTGCTGTCCACGGCGATCACCGGCTCGACCTCCGACCCTGGCAGTGCATCGAAGTTGTTCATGTCGTTCATCAGTTGGACAAGATTGCCATCGCTGAGATCCGACAGATCGGCGGCCGAGGCCAGCGCCAGCGCATGCGGTTGACCAGAGTTGTCGGCAACTGTGCCTGCATTCGTTCCGATCGGGTCCGCGGGCGTGACAGTCTCCGGCTGGCTCGGCTGCGAAGGTGTCGTCGAAGCGGAGCTGGCAACCGACCGGCTTGGGCGGGACTGATTCGTTACCACCAGCGCGCCTCCGCCGATTACCGCCACGGCAAATCCGGCGGCGACGAGCCAGGACACCATTCTTGTGCGCTTTGGCTGTTCGACGCCGGGTACGATGATGCGGTACGGAGGAATCTGACGGACGATGCGATCCGCGTCGATCACCGGGGCAAAGACCGCCGCGCCTCTCACGGTGCGCAGGACATCCAGCTCCTCTCTGCAGCTCTCGCACGTCGCCAGATGCGCTTCCACGCGCTGCCTGGTGGCGCCGTCGAGAGACTCATGGAGAAGATCAGGAAGTACTTCCTGGATTTCGTTATCAATGCACTTATTCATCTTTCAAATACTCCTTTACCGTCTGGATCGCGTTGTGGTAGTGGACCCGTGCCGCGCCTTCGGTGCTGCCAACCACTTCAGCGATCTCCTTGTACGACAAACCCTGCTGAACCCTCAAGGTGAATACTTCGCGCTGCGTTGGAGATAAAGCCTCGAGCGATTTTCTCACCCTTTCCTGCGCCTCCTCGGCGATCAATCCGTCGAGGGCTCCATATTCACTGATCTGATCTGACTCCTGCACAGGAACCGTTTCCCTGCTCCGCCGCTCCGCCCTCCGCCGGTCGAGCATCAGCCGGCGCTGAATCGTAAAAAGCCAGGTCCGGAGTGAGCTTTCACCGCGAAATGAGTCGAGCGAAGCAAATGCCCTCACGAACGTGTCCTGCACCAGCTCCTCGATCCCTTCCCGCTCGCCGGCGCTCGCAGCAAACCGCGCCAGCGCCTGCGAGTGCCGGCCCACCAATCGCGTGGCGGCCCGGCTATCGCCGGACTTCCAGCGTTTGATCAGCTCCATATCGGTTTCTTCGAGCCGTCGTTCGGGGCCTGGCGTCATGGAGCCTCGTCTGGTAGACGCTTCCCGACAGCTGGCGTTAAGGTCGATTGACCTTGCTTGCTCACATTCATAGCTTCGCGCTCATCGTGACCAAAGCTACTACCCGGAGGAACGCCTGACCGCTCAACCCCGCCTGCCACAGATGATCTCCCACCGCGGGGCGCACCAGACGCTGCCGGAGAATTCGATTCCCGCGTTTCTGCGTGCGATAGAGCTTGGCGCCGAGGCGATCGAGCTCGATGTGCACGGAACGAGAGATGGAGAGCTGGTGGTTCATCACGATCGCGAAGTGAATGCGCCCGATAAGCCGTCCCGGCGAATCGCCGATCTGTCCGCCGCTGAGGTCCGCGATTTTCCGCTCGAAAACGGAATCGAGATTCCGACGCTCGCCGCAGTGCTCGACGCGGTAAGGCCCGGTGTCACCATCTACGTCGAGATCAAGGCTCAGGGAATCGAGCCGCTCGTCGTTCGCCAGATTCGGGAACACCCCGCGACGTGTGCGGTGCACTCGTTCGATCACCGCATCGTGAAGACTGTGAAAAGCATCTTTCCCGCCGTCAGAACCGGCGTGCTGCAAGTCGCTCGTCACGTCGATCCGGTCGCAGCTCTAGTCGCAACGGGAGCCCAGGATCTCTGGCAGGATGTTTCGTTCATCGATGAAGATCTCGTGGCTCGCGCGCACGCAATCAACGCCCGCGTAATCGCCTGGACTGCCAACGACGCCGAACAATGGGAAACCCTGAGGCGAATCGGCGTCGATGGTATCTGCACGGATCTCATCGCGGAGCTCGCCACATTCAAGTGGTAACTGCGCTATTTTATTGCGCCCAGTAGCCCATCTTCGGAGGAAGATCCTTCAAATGCGAGCTTTAAGTTGTCTTCTGCTGATCGGAGTCGGTGCTTGCGCATCCGCATCCGCTCGAACGACGTCCACTCCTGCGACGCGTGATTCAGCGCAAGCCGATGTCGCGCGCGGCGGGTCGTCATTACCCAACGCCGACCCATTCCCCAGCACCTACGTTCCGTTTCCGTCGCGCACTACGGTCATCCGCAACGTCAATCTTCTCACCGCCGCCGGGCCGCTGATCAGGAACGGCGCCATACTTCTGCAGAACGGAAAGATCGCGGCGGTCGGCGCGACAGTTGACGCGCCTTCTGATGCCCTCGTAATCGATGGCGGCGGGAAGTTCGTGACGCCCGGAATCATCGACGACCACTCCCACCTCGGAGTGTATGCGGCTCCAGGGGGAAACGCGCTGAGCGACGGCAACGAGGCGACGAATCCAACCACGCCGCAGGTCTGGGCCGAGCATTCGGTTTGGCCGCAGGACCCCCAATTCCCGAGAAACCTCGCCGGCGGAGTGACGACGCTGCAGGTGCTGCCGGGCTCCGCGAACCTGATTGGCGGACGAAGCGTGGTTCTCAAGGTCGTCCCGGGGCGCACCGTCCAGGCCATGAAATTTCCGGGCGCGAAGTACGGTCTCAAGATGGCCTGCGGTGAGAATCCGAAGCGAGTCTACGGCCAGCGTGGCGGGCCATCGACCCGGATGGGTAATGTCGCCGGTTACCGCGCCGCGTGGATCAAGGCGCTCGAGTACCGTCGCAAGTGGGACAAGTGGAACGCCGATCACAAGGGTGATCCGCCGACGCGCGATCTGGCGAACGAGACTCTCGCCGAGGTGCTTCGTGGAAACATTCTCGTCCACAACCACTGCTATCGAGCCGACGAGATGGCGCAGATGATCGACATCGCCCATGAGTTCGGCTACAAGATCCGCTCATTCCACCACGGCGTGGAGGCTTACAAGATCGCCGATCTTCTCGCCAAGGAAGGAATCAGCGCATCGATCTGGGCCGATTGGGGGAGCTTCAAGATGGAAGCCCTCGATGCGATCAAGGCGAACATGCCGCTGGTAGACCACGCGGGCGCGCGAGTCATTGTGCACTCGGACGATCCCTCAGGCTCGCAGCGACTGAATCAGGAAGCGGCGAAAGCGATGGAAGCGGGCGCCGAGATCGGGCTTCCGGTCAGCGAAGCCCAGGCGATCAAGTGGCTGACGATCAATCCGGCGTGGGCACTCGGGCTCGATGACAAGATCGGCTCACTCGAGGCGGGCAAGAACGCGGACGTCGTACTGTGGACGGGCGATCCGTTCAGCGTCTACTCCAAGCCGGAGAAAGTCTGGGTCGACGGCGCGCTTCTCTACGATCGTCTGGACGCTTCCGAGCAGTGGCGCACGGACTTCGAGCTCGGCTTCATACCGTTCAACCGGAACTAATCCATGAATTCATATATCTCGAGAACGCCCATCGCCGTTGCGATCGGTCTCGCCGCCATCCTCGCCGCGAATGCGAGCGCACAGACGGTCGCGATCACCGGCGGGAAGGTGTATCCGGTCAGTGGGCCGGTGATCGAAAACGGCACCGTCGTCATCACCAACGGAAAGATCTCGGCGGTGGGCGCGAATGTGCCGATACCCGCGGGAGCTCAGCGCATCGACGCCACGGGCAAGATCGTGACACCCGGCTTCGTCAACTCATCGACTCAGCTTGGCGTGCAGGAGATTTCCGCCGTGGGCGACACCCGTGACATGAGCGCCCGCGGCAAGGACAACATCGCCGCCGCGTTCACGGTCTGGGAGGGACTGAATCCCAACTCGGTGATGCTCGCGCCTGCGCGCAAGGAAGGAATCACCAGCTTCGTCGTCATTCCAACGGGCGGGCTTGTCGCCGGGCAGGCGGCGCTCGTCGATGTCGTTCCCGGCACGACGACCGAGATGATCGTGAAGGCGCCGGTGGCGATGGTCGCGGAAATCGGCGACGCGCAGTCCGCGGGCCTCAGCTCGCGTGGCGAGCTGATCGTGAGGCTGCGCGAGATTCTCGACGACACGAAGTACTTCCAGGCACACCGTGAGGCGTTCGATCGCGCGCAGACCCGAAACTTTTCAGCGAGCAGACTCGATCTGGAATCGATGATTCCCGTAATCGAAGGGCGCATGCCGCTGCTCGTAACCGTCGATCGCGAGTCCGACATCGACGCTGCGATGCGCGTAGCGAAAGAGTTCAACGTCAAGCTCATTATCGGCGGAGGCGCGGAGGCGTGGATGATGGCCGACAAGCTCGCCGCCGCGCGCATCCCGGTTCTGACCGGCGCCATGAACAACATCCCCAACGGTTTCGCGTCCCTCGGACAGCGACAGGAGAGTGCGGGACTGCTGCGTAAGGCTGGCGTGTCGGTTGCCTTGATCGGCAACGCCGGCGGTGGCGACGAGGAAGCCTTCAACGTCCGCAACCTGAAGCAGGAAGCAGGAAATGCCGTCGCCTACGGGATGACCTGGGACGACGCGCTGCGAGCGGTTACGCTGGCGCCGGCGGAAGTATTTGGCGTCGCCGATCGAGTCGGTTCCCTGCAGGCGGGGCGCGAAGGCAACGTCGTCGTCTGGAGCGGTGACCCGTTCGAGTTCACAACGCGCGCCGAGCACGTTTTTGTCCGCGGCCGCGAATACAACGAGAAGACGCGACAAGACATGCTGATCGAGCGTTATCGGAATCTTCCG
>DASYIM010000022.1:0-2673 GCA_035997625.1 Gemmatimonadaceae bacterium | reverse complement strand
GCAACAGCTTGCCCATCGTCTGCTGCTCGACCTGCAGCCGCAGATCCGAGGGCGAAACGCGTATTCCATTGAAAGGCGCGTCACCGTACAGCACCTGGTGGCGCTCCAGGATGTCTGCGTACTCCATGGGGAAGATGTCCGAAGACGATTTCCATTCCCGCGACGTGAAAGTCATCGGAGGCGGGTTCCCATCTTCGGCCCACGCCTTGGAAACGGCGGCGACCGCACGCAGCTTTTCCAGCGGCAGAGAATCCACTATCACCAGCACGTTGTAGTCGGACTTCTTCGGATTGTGCTCGCCGGCGACGGCCGAGCCAAAAAGCACCACCGAGCGCAGTCCGCCACCGTATGCGAGCTGTAGCTGCCTGACCAATTCGTCGAGTTTCATCATATGTAGCCTCCGCTACCAGCTCGAGCCGCCACCACCGCCTCCAAATCCACCCCCACCACCAAACCCGCCGAAACCTCCGCCTCCGCCACCTCCCCAGCCACCGCCTCCCCCTCCCCCGCCCCAGCCGCTGCTGCGGCCACCGCCACCGAATCCTCCGGTCGGGATGATGATCGGAAGGCAGCCGGGCCCCGCGCAGCCGCCGCGATTTCTCCGTCGCGCGTTGCTGAGGATGAAGAGCACGACAATGAAGATTATGAAGATCGCAATCGGCGGAATTCCACCCCCACCATTGGACGGATATTGGGTCTGGCGAGCCGGTAGCGGGGGCGGAGCAAGCGCCGTATCGAGCGTGAAGTTGAACTCTTTCGCGAAGCGCTGGGCAGTTCGCAGGGTAACCAGCTCGAGGCCGCTGCTATAGTCCTTATCGATGAACGCCGGCGTCGCCTCCCTGCAGATGTCACCCGCGTCCGCATCGGTGATGAAGCCCTCGGCTCCACGGCCGGTAGCGATGAAGCAGTGGCCACGCCCGTCCTTGCTCGTTTCCTTTGGAACCAGAAGGATCACGGCGCCGGCGTTGCGGGTCGGGTCGCCCGGATTCCCGATCTTGCCGACCTTCCACTGCCGGCCAATTTGGAGGGAGACTTCCTGAACGTCGCGGGTGCCGATGTCCGGCAGCGTGACGATCGCTATCTCACCCTTAGACTTCGTCCGGACATCTTCCGCGATCCGCTCCATCCGCTGCACGGCGTCCGGCTGCAGGACGTGCGCGAAGTCGTTCACCAGCCCGGTAGGCGGCGGGATCTGGATGCCTTGTGTAAGGAGGAGGAGCCACGCGGCTCGCAGCGCGGCGAACATCGTCGCCGTCGAAGGAAGGCCGATCAGAACCGAAGTAAGTATCTAATCTCCCCTTGTTTGAGCAGGCACCTACTCTCCCTTGATTTCATAGCTTGGCAGGAGGTCTATTTAGCAGATGCCTCAACCCCAAGTCAACCGCACCTGCGGCGCCGCCGTGCTGTGGCTCGCCCTCGCGTGTACCCCCGCAAATGGCAAGCAACAAAATTCGGAAAGCACCACCGTCGTTCGCGCCGAGACTGCTGCTGTCGCTGCTGCTACTCGCGCGCCGACTGATTCTAATATTACGCGAGCCGACCTCGCCCGGATTCAGGGAAGCCCTACTGCCCCGCTATGGGTGATCGAGGTCAGCGACTTCCAGTGCCCTTACTGCAAGCAATGGCACGACGAAACATACCCGATGCTGCGCGACCAGTACGTCAAAACAGGAAAAATTCGCCTGGCTTACGTGAATTTCCCGCTGGCCATGCACAATCACGCGTTTCCGGCTGCTGAAGCGGCGATGTGCGCCGGGGCCCAGGACAAGTTCTGGCAAATGCACGACGCGCTTTTCTCGACGCAGCATGGCTGGGAAGACCTCCGGGCAACCGGCGCCGTGTTCGACTCGCTGGCCCAATCCACTGGGGTGGACATGACGCGCTGGCGCGACTGCATGAAGTCGGGCAAAATGCGCGCGCTCATAGAGGCCGACCATGATCGCGCTGAACGCGCCGGAGCGAGCGCTACGCCGACTTTCATGATCGGCAACAAGCTCATCGCCGGCGCCCAGCCGCTTGAGGAGTTTCGCAAGCTGATCGACTCCGCCATGGTAAGAAATCGGCAGCAGTGAATTCGCTGCTGCGAATTCCGTACGCCATTGCCGGCCTGGTTACTGAAGCATTCGTTCAGGTAACTCCTGCTGGTCAATCCAAGTTTCGCCGCGGCCTGAGCGCGCGCCGCGGTCTCACCGAGCGATACGCCCGGTGGGGGACGTCATCCCGGGACCGCGCGCGACCGCTCGTCTGGTTTCACGCTCCGTCGGTCGGCGAGGGATTGCAGGCGCTCCCTGTCATCGACCTGATGTGCGCGCGCCGGGCCGACATTCAGATCGCGTACACCTACTACTCGCCGAGCGCCGAACAGTTTGCCCGCTCGGTGAAAGCCGACTTCACCGACTTCCTTCCTTTCGATACGGCGGTGCACGCGAAAGCCATCGTGTCGGCTCTTCGCCCCGACGCGCTCGTTTTCAGCAAGCTGGATATCTGGCCGGCACTCACCGAGCACGCGGCGTCATCGGGGATCCCGGTTGCCGTGATCAGCGCTACTCTCCCCGAGTCATCGGGCCGCCGCGGGGTGTTCGCGCGCGCGTTGCTGGGCGATGCTTACCGCGCCCTGGATCGCGTCGGTGCCATCGACGCGGAGGACGCGGACCGTCTCCGCGAGCAGGGCGT
>DASYIM010000021.1:0-19853 GCA_035997625.1 Gemmatimonadaceae bacterium | reverse complement strand
CTATTTTGATGCGCAAGCGGCAGGCCGCAAATTCACCGGAGGGGGTATCTCCCCATTTCTGTTTCGGATGTGGATTTCTTCCCTTCTCACATGTCTGTGAGTGTTTATGTTATTAGAGCCCGGTAAAACACTACGAGGTTGCCAGTGAATCCAGTCGAAGCCGAGACGCTGTCGAAGATCGAAGTGCTCGCTGACCTCGAGCCGCTGGTGATGGAATTGATGGCCTCCCACGAGGCAAAGCGGGTGTTGTGGTTCCCCGCGGAACTGCTCGAGGCTCCTCCTGGCGAAGACCCCGATCGTCACCTGAAAGACCTGCGCGAGCGGGCGAGGGGCATCAGCGACCCGGCGCGCGTCGCTCTCGCTCTCAATCTTCTCACCGAAGAAGGCCTTCCGCACTTCCATCGATTGCTGGCCGTTTATCTCGGCACCGACAGCATCTGGGCGCGCTGGAATAATCTGTGGACCGCCGAGGAGGACAGGCACGGGGCGATTCTCCACGACTACACGCGCGACGCGGGTGTCTTCGATCCGGTGGTGATCGAGAAGATGCAGTTCGACTACATCAAGGCCGGGTTCGAGCCGGAGTGGGACAAGGACCCGTACCGCGTCTTCGTCTACACTTCGCTGCAGGAGCGGGCGACGCAGGTGTCACACGCCAACACCGGCAAATTCGCGTCGCAGTACGAGCCGACGATCGGAACCGTGCTTCAGAACGTGGCGAAGGAGGAAGCACGCCACTACACGTTCTACCGCTCGGTGTTCAAGGCCGTTCTCGAGAGGGATCCGAATCAGGGGCTCATCGCCGCGGCGAAGATCATGCCGGCGATCGACATGCCGGGCGTCAACATGCCGCACTTCCGGGAGCTGGCCGATGTGGTGCGCCGGGCCGGCATCTACGGCCCGCGCGATTATCTCAAGATCGTCGACGAGCTGATCAAGTACTGGTCGATTGAATCGCTCGCCGGTCTGAATGATCTGGGGCGGAAGGCGCAGGAAAAGATCATGGGAATTCCCAGCCGTCTCGAGCGCATCGCCGACATTATGGAGCAGAAGTCCAAGCCCAAGACCTTCGCGTTCGACGTGATCTTCAATCGCGTCTTCGCGATGGAGTAAGTGCGGCGGTTAGTTCCAGATCGCGGCGCGGGTCAGTCGGTGGGGGTCCCCTCCGCGGCTACGCTCGCTTGGTCGGAGCCCCCAACTACGCTCGTTCGCTCCGCTCACTCGCGGGTCTCCTCCACGCGCTCGCTTTGCAAAGCCGCTCCGAGGACCCCCGCCTCCTTCCTCTCCGACATCTGAAACGCGAGTCTCCATCGCGTAGCGTGATCGATCAAATCGAACGACTCCATGCTCGCGCCAATGACACAGCCCATAAAGCCGGCGTGGTAAGCGTCGAGGCGGTCTCCGCAGTACATGGGCCAACTACAGCACGACACGTCCGCGGCGCGGAGCGCCGCCGCGGTTAGAGATCTCTGGGGGAGAGGCGAGAATGTCCTCGCAGCGATGACCACCGAGCGAATCGGATGGCGACCCAACGGGTACTACCCGACTGTTTGGAACCTCACCGCGACTGGAGGTGACCCAGCGCGAGATCTCAGAGCGAAGAGGACATTCTCGCCTCGACCCAGACAGGGATGTCTAGGCAGCGGGGCACCTCGGCGCCGCCGATCCAAAACTCAGTAGTAAAAAGGCGCTATGTGCCGGAGAGACCGAGATCGGCCGAGCGCGCCTGCATGGCCGAGATTACGAACGCGATGTGCTCGTCGAGATCGACTCCGAGCTCCTGCGCGCCGTTGACGACGTCGTCGCGATTGACGCCCCGGGCGAACGCCTTGTCCTTCATCTTCTTACGCACCGATCGCGCGTCGACCTCGTGGACGCTCTTCGTCGGACGCACCAGCGCGGTTGCGGTAATCAGGCCAGTGAGCTCATCGACCGCAAACAGCGTCTTTGCCAGCTTCGATTGCCGCGGCGTGTTCGTGTAATGGGCGTGGCCCAGTATCGCGTCGAGAATGTCTTCGGGATAGCCGCGGACGCGCAGAACGCGCACACCCTCGGAAGGATGCTCCTCGGTCGGCGAGTGCGCGCTGTTGGGGAAGCGCTCGTAGTCGAAATCGTGAATGAGGCCGGCGGTGCCCCAACGTTCCTCATCCTCGCCGAACTTTCCCGCGTAAGCGCGCATGGCGCCCTCGACGGCGAGCATATGCTTGCGGAGCGAGTCACTCGCCGTGTACTCGTGCATCAGGGCGAGGGTTTGCTCGCGCGAGGGCAGGCCGTTGCTCATGATCAGAATCTATGAACCCGAGCCGACGATTTGTCGAGGGCAGGGATCTCTCGCGCCAGTGAGTCACGGAAGCCAGGCGGAGGAGCGCTCAGCACTTGGGCAGCCTCGCCAGCAGCAGGTGGGCAACATCGATCGTCAGCTGCAGCACCAACAACGCGCCCACCATGATCGAGAAATCGACCCACGGGCGTTGGCGGCGAGGCAGGGTACGCGCGTACAGCAGTGTGCCGACCGCAATCGTCAGCCCCTCCGCGATGAAATCAGCGATCGGATGGTCGTACAGGTGGAGGCCGATCATCGGCCCTCCCGGCCACGTCGGCTTGTAACCGGTGATCCAGTCGAGGAACATGTGCGAGAGAATCACCGCCGCCACCACCAGCCCGCCGGTCCAGTCGCGAGTCAGAGCGCCGTACAATGCGAATCCAACCAGTGCGAAAATGAGAACCGACGGAATGGAGTGGGAAAGCATTCCGCGCGGATCATATCTGCCCGCCACGCACAAACCGGTGTCGATCCAGTCGGGAGTGTAAGTCGCGATGAGCAGCGGTAACAGACCGATGCCGACCCGCAGACGCTTCGCCGCCAGCGCGGCACCGACGTGACCGATGTACACCTAGCGGCGGGACCGACGGTCGATCAGCAGAGGCACCAAAGTCGCGATGAGGAGAGCCGCCACGAGTCGTGCGGCGTAATAGAAGTGGTCGGTCGACAATGTCATTAACTTTTCGTAAGCGCCCCGTAAGTCGACCGCAGCAAAACGCTCTCCGCCCTTTCAACGAATCACCGAATGCACGTCAAGAATCTCGAGTGCGCATTCTGCCAACGCGAATACGAGGCCAGACGGGTTCATAACGTCTGCACCGAGTGCGGCAAGCCGCTGCTTGTGCGCTATGATCTGAAGCGCATCGGGAAGATCCTTTCCCGTCAGACTCTGTACGCGCGCCGGGCTGATCTCTGGCGCTACCGCGAAGTACTGCCGGTGCGTCGTGAGGAGAATATCGTCTCGCTCGGCGAAGGATGGACTCCGCTCCATCACGCCAGGAACCTGGGGGCGGCGGTAGGCATCGCCGAGCTCTATGTGAAAGACGAATCCCTCAACCCTACTCAGAGCTTCAAGGCGCGCGGGATGTCGGTCGCCGTATCCATGGCGAAAGAGCTTGGCCTCCAGAAGCTGGCGGCGCCCTCAGCCGGCAACGCCGCCGGCGCACTCGCCGCGTACTGCGCGCGCGCCGGGTTGCAGGTCTATCTCTTCATGCCGCGTGATACGCCGCGAGCGAACATCATCGAGTGCGAAGTGACGGGCGCGCACGTCACGCTCGTCGATGGTCTCATCACCGATTGCGGCGCCGAAGTGGCCCGCCGGAAAGAAGACGAGGGCTGGTTCGACGTTTCCACACTCAAGGAGCCGTATCGTGTCGAGGGCAAGAAGACCCTCGGCTACGAGCTGGCCGAGCAATCAGGCTGGGTTCTACCCGACGTAATCATTTATCCGACGGGAGGCGGCACGGGCCTGGTGGGAATGTGGAAGGCGTTCGACGAGATGCAGGAGCTGGGATGGATCGGCGACAAGCGGCCGCGCATGATCACGGTGCAAGCCGCCGGGTGCGCGCCCATAGTCCGCGCTTTCGACAAAGGAGAGCGTTTCGCGGCCGAAGTCACCGACGCCTCGACCATCGCTTCCGGACTGCGCGTCCCGAAAGCCATCGGCGACTTTCTGATTCTGGATGCGATCCGTCAATCGGACGGCGCGGCGATCTCGGTCACTGATGAAGAGCTGATCGCCGGAGCGCGGGAGATGGCGCGCAGAGAAGGGATCTTCGCCGCTCCCGAGGGTGGGGCATGCGTACCCGCGCTGCGAAAGCTGATCGAGCGGGGCAAGGTGAAGCCCGATGAGCGGGTGGTCCTTTTCAATACGGCGTCCGGGATCAAGTACCTCGATGCCTTCGACGACGAGCTCAAGTCAAGGACGCCCCGCGAGCGGAAAAAGAGCGCACTGGGTCCCGCGCTCCGCACGTAGCCGGTACGGCTACCGCAGTCCGACGAGCTTGTGCGTCTGGATGCTCAGGCGCCAGCGTGGGTGTCGCAGGCAGTAATCGATAGCGCGTTGCGTGTTGAGCTGGGTCTCGGTTCCGTCCATTGGCTGCAGGAAGAAGTGGCTGAAGGCGAGGCTCTCGAAGTTTTCGGGCGGCGCGTTCTCCTGCGGATAAACGAGTTTGAGCTCGCTGCCGCTGGTCTGCACGAGTGGGGCGCCCGCTTTGGGACTGACGCAAACCCAGTCGAGCGACGCGGGCGCCGGCCGCGTTCCATTGGTCTCGACGGCGACCTCGAAGGCACGCTCGTGCAGCGCGTCAATCAACTCTTCGTCGACCTGGAGCAGCGGCTCCCCGCCGGTGCAAACGACGTATTTCGCCGGACCCGGTTCGCGCCGGCTGGAGGAGGATTCTTTTCCTTCCCAGCACCGATTTATCGCGTCAGCAAGCTCATTCGCCGTTTTGAATCTGCCGCCGTCGGGTCCGGTGCCGACGAAATCGGTATCGCAAAACTGGCAAACGGCGCGAGAGCGGTCCTCCTCGCGTCCCGTCCACAGGTTGCACCCCGAGAACCGGCAAAAAACCGCCGCGCGACCGGTCTGGGCACCTTCGCCCTGGAGTGTGTAAAAGATTTCCTTGACCGTGTACGTCATCGGGAAGCCGCCCTCTCCGTGACGTAGGGAACTGGGTCCTCGAACCCTGCTTCCCTGAATCCCTTCAATCGAAGCTGGCAGGCGTCGCACCTGCCGCACGCTTCGCCAGCCGGCGCCGGATCGTAGCAGCTCGTAGTCTCCGAGTAGTCCACCCCGAGCGACGCGCCGAGGGTGATTATCGCGGCCTTGGAAAGAGAGATGAGGGGAGTACAAATCAGCAGCTTCGTCTGTCCTTCTACGCCCGCGCGCGTGGCGAGGTTCGCCATCTTCTCGAAAGCACGGATATACTCCGGCCGGCAGTCCGGATAGCCGCTGTAGTCGAGCGCGTTGACTCCGATGAAGATGTTCGACGCTCCAGTAACCTCGGCGAGAGCGACCGCATAAGAGAGAAAGATCGTGTTTCGCGCCGGCACGTAGGTGACGGGGATCTCCTTCGCGTCTGCCGCCGATGAAGAGATGTCCCGGTCTTTCGGGACGGGGATGTCCGCGGTGAGCGCCGACCCGCCGAACATCGTCAGATCGATATCGACGATGTAGTGCTTCGCGACGCCGGCCCGCTGGGCGATTCGGCGCGCGGCCTCGATTTCTACTGAATGACGCTGGCCGTACCGAAAGCTGAGGGCGTGCACCGCAAAGCCCTCGCTCTTCGCGATCGCGAGAACGGTGGTCGAGTCCAGGCCGCCACTGAGAAGAATGACGGCGCTCGGCCCGGAGCTGTCGGAATTATTATGGGCTGGAGTCACTTGTCCTGGTGAAAGGTACAACCCAGCTGGCCGTAATTGCTGCCGGCTGGAGGGGCAGGCAGATTCAGCATACAGCGCCAACAGGGGCTGGCTCGTAAATGCGGTGAGCCCATCATCCAACGCGAAATTCCTGGGGAGTGCACGTGCGTACTGCGAGAACGCTTCTGGCGGTGGCGACGATAATGACAATCGGCTGCACCAGCGCCATGCAAACCGGCCCCGCCGGCACCGCCGCCGCGACGACCGCCGCGATCACGGCGAAAGACCTTATCACCCGGCTTTACATCTTCGCCGACGATTCGATGATGGGCAGACAGTTCGGGACGGAAGGGAATCTCAAAGGCACTCAGTACATCGCCAACGAGCTGGCCAGAATGGGTGTCCAGCCGGGCGGAACCGGTGGGACCTATTTCCAGGATGTGCCGGCATTTCGCGTGGCTCCCGTCCGCAGCGCCCAGCTGTATGTCGACGGCGCACCCCTGACGATGGGCACCGATTTCATCACCAGCTTCCCGGCATCGGGTCGCGCGATTGTCGTCGACAGTCTACCAACCGTCTACGGCGGCGATCTGTCTGACACGACGACGCTTATCCCGCCTGACCAGGCGGCAGGGAAGGCGTTACTGCTCTCAATTCGCACCCCGCTGCAGCGAAATCCGGCAGCGATCATCGCGCGCTATTCGGGAGCGCGGGCAATGCTGGCGGTGAACGATCTGCGTACCGTGCGCCCGTACGCGATTACGGTTTCAACCGACACCACGCCGGCGCGGGTGAACTTCGTCGTTTCTCCGGCTGTTGCCGCGAGATTGTTCGGCGCCGACCCGTTGACTCTTTCACCGGGAACCGCCGGCAAATCGATTCGTTTTTCTTCCATCGGCTTTACCCGCTCGTCCGCTCCCGCCCGCAACGTCATCGGGATCATTCCCGGCAGCGATCCGGCGCTGCGCGGCGAGTACGTCGCGATAGGCGCGCACAACGATCACCTGGGAATTCGCTTCGGCGGGCCGCTCGATGCGGATTCGGTTCGCGAATACAACATCATCGCGAACAGAATCGTCGAAGCCCGGACCCACCAGACTCCGGGCACCCCGGGTGGCGGCCTGACCACCGCCGAGCGGGCGTCGATTCACGTCAATGTCGACAGTCTTCACCGAGTCCGCCCCGCGCGCAGAGACTCCATCTACAACGGCGCCGATGACGATGGATCGGGCTCGGTCGGCGTGCTGGAGATCGCGGAGGCGTTCGCGAAATCAGGTGTGAGGCCGCGTCGCTCGCTGATTTTCGTGTGGCACACCGGGGAAGAAGCCGGGCTGCTCGGCTCGCGCTATTTCGCCGACAATCCCACTGTTCCCCGCGATTCGATCGTGGCGCAGCTGAACATGGACATGATCGGCCGCGGTGGCGCGTTCGACATTGTCGGCGGTAGCCCCACGTATCTGCAGCTGGTTGGATCGCGACGGCTGTCGACGGAGCTCGGCGATATCGTCGAAGCCGTCAATCGAACCGAGTCGAGACCCATGAACTTCGATTACTCACTCGACGCCAACGGTCATCCGGAGCGGATCTACTGCCGCAGCGATCACTACAACTATGCGCGCTACGGCATTCCGATCACGTTCTTCACCACCGGTTTGCACATGGACTACCATCAGCTCAGCGATGAGCCGAAGTACATCGATTACGTTCACATGCGCGACGTTGCTCAGCTCGTCCACGACGTCGCTCTCAACGTCGGCAATCTCGATCACCGCGTCGCGGTCGATAAGCCCAAGCCCGACCCGCGCGGGGCTTGCGTGCAGTAACGCTTTCTAGTCGCACCGGGGTCTTATTGTTCGAGATCGCGGCCCGGGTCAGTCGGCGGGGGTCCTCTTCGGACCCGCCCGCTCCGCGGGCACCCGCGCTCGCTTGGTCGGAGCCGCTAACTACGCTCCCTCGCTCCGCTCGCTCGCGCGTCTCCTCCACGCGCTCACTTTGCAAAGCGCCTACGAGGACCCCCGCCTCCTTCCCTGTCCGGCATCTGTCCAATGGGGCCGGCACGACGATCTGCGGCCGCTGCTTCCCGTCCTGTCGCGCGGACGGGTTGGATCCCGGGCGCGAGAGCAAAACGCGGAGAGAGCACGAACGGCTTGAGCTCGTGCGAAGTGAACTACGGGCCACGCCGCCGCACCTCGGTCAGTTTGCCCGCGATCGGACTGTTGGCACGCCTGGGTGCGCGCGTTTGAGACTTAGCCGCAGGGGAGGGAGGCTCGGGGGTCCTCGTAGGCGCTTTGCAAAGTGAGCGCGTGGAGGAGACGCGCGAGCGAGCGGAGCGAGGGAGCGTAGTTAGCGGCTCCGACCAAGCGAGCGTAGCGCCGAAGAGGACCCCCGGGCCGACCGACCGCACGACAGATCAAAGCGCCGCGCGCCCCGAGCGGGCGAAAAAAAAGTCGCTTACGCGACTTTTTTCACGAACGGTGGCTGCGGATTCGGCGGCGTGAATCGAGGATGCGGGGACTCCGGGGCGGCCGCTTCAACGGGCACCTGCATCTCGGTCGTCGCGGGAGTGTCGGCGGTCTTGAGCTCGCCAACGAGATCCTTTAACGCATGGCTTCCGTGAAAGAGCTGCGTCGACGCCATGCTCATTTGCTCGCAGGCGGCGCTCTGCTCTTCGGTTGACGCGCTCACCTGCATCGCCGCCGTCGCGTGGCTCTCGGCCGTGCGGGCGACCAGGCCAAGGTTGACGGCAGCCGAGTCGACGGCGCGGGCGTTCTCCGTCGCCGCGGTCGTTACCGCGGAGGCGGCGGCGCGCGTCCGCTCGGCGGCGGCGAGAATCGTCGACAGCGCGCTATCCAACTCGCGGCTGACGCGCTCGATCTCGCCCACATGCGACACGCCCTGCTCCATCGCCTTCGATGTCGCTGCGACGCGAGTCGTCACGCTGTCCGTCATCTTCACTACATCGTCGGCCGCCGCCTGAGTCTGGTCAGCCAGCTTTCTTACTTCCCCCGCCACCACCGAGAATCCCCGGCCTGCCTCACCCGCGCGTGCCGCTTCTATCGCGGCGTTGAGCGAGAGCAGATTCGTCTGCTCGGCGATACGACTCACCGAGACGACGAACTTGTTGATCTCGCTGGCGCTGGTACTGAGCTCGCGCACCTGGGCTGCCGCCTGCTCGACGATCGTGCGTACGTCGAAGAGAATCTTCAGCGCGCGGTCGATCTCGATGCGTTTCGACTCGGCTTCGGCTTCGATCGCGCTGGCCAGCCCGTGCACTTCCTGCGCGCCGCCGACGAGATTGTCACCGCGGGTACGGATTCCGTCGAGCGCTTCATTGATCTGGCGCAGCTGCGCCACCTGCGACTCGGCGCCGTGCGACACTTCTTCCACCGCGTCGGCGACTTCGCCGGCGGACGCCGAGATCTGCTTCGATGCCGAGGCGAGGTCGCTGGCTGATTGCGCGACTTCGTCGGCAGTCTTTGCCGCGCCCGAGGCTATCCGCGACAAAGCCATCGTCGCGTGATTCATGGCGTCGGCCAGCGTACGGAACTCGCCGGGCATCTCACCTTCGGTACGCTGCTGGAGGTCACCGTGACTGAGCTGAATCGCGTGCCTCACCAGCAGGCGAAGCGGGCGACCAACCGCGCGTCCTGTGCGAGCCACGATCATGATCGCCAACAGCGTCGCGACGACGACGACCGAGACGAGAATCCGGGAGCGTGCCGCGGCCTGGCCGCGCAGCTCTGCCGACATCCCCGCCAGCTGCTGTGCGCGCGAATGCTCGAGACCAGTCAGCTGCTCGAGTAGCCCGGGCACCATCTTGCGCGCCCGCTGCGCCTCGGCGTGTGCTTCATCCAGGCGGCCGAGGTCGGTCAACCTGTGCGACAACGCAAAGGACGCTTCGACGCGAGCGAGCGTCGTGTCGATGGCTACGGTCCGTCTGATCTGCTCGGCCATTGCATCCTGGCCAACGCTGAAAGTCCGGTGCAGCCGGTGCGCTTCCCAGCCGAGGCGACGAAAATCGCCGTCGGATTTCGCGTCCTGATCGCTGAGGTAGGTGTTGGCGGCCTGAATCTCCTGCGTCACGACATTCGAGAAGTCGGATGCCTGTTTCGCGTCCTGCTGCGCGTCGGTGAGGGTCTTGGTGACCTGATCTGCCATCCGGTTCATCGAGAACCAACCCACCGCTCCGGCAGCGAGCATCAGGATGATGAGGAATGAAAATCCGACGGTCAGGACCTGGCGGATCGTCTGGAACCTGAAGGGCGCCTTCATTTCGCGTCCGCCACGGTCAGCTCTCCTTCGTGCGCCCGGAAGACCTTGAAGCGCATTCCAACGGGGTCACCGGTGTCCTCGAAGTAGGCAGGTCCGGTGAGGCCATCATACGCTGTTTCCCGATTGAGCGACCTCAAGTAGTCACGGATTGCGCGACGGTCGGGACCCTTCTCCTTGAGCGCCTGCGCGATCAGTTTGGTCGCGTCGTAGGCGAGCGCGGCGTGCGCGTCCGGTGGCGTATTGAATTTCCTGGTAAACGCTGCGACGAACGCCCGCGCCAGCGGACTCGGATCCTCCGGCGAGAACGACATGCCGATGTAAGCGCCTTCGGACGTCGCTGTGTCGGTCAGAATACCCTGCCAACCGTCGCCGCCCACGAAAACCGGATTGAATCCCTGACGCTTGGCTTCCTGTAGAATCTTGAGGCCTGACGCCACGCGCCCGGCGACGAAAACAATTCGCGGCTTGCGGGTCTTGAGGTAGGCTATGTAGGGCTCCGCCGTCGGCAGATCAGCGTTGATCGGATCGAGGCTCATGATGTCGCCGTGAAACGACCGGCGGAACGAATCGGCGAGTCCACGACCGTAGGTGTTGTTCTCGTAGAGAACGGCAACGCTCGTCTGAGAGCGCTGGCCGAAGCGCGACGCGAAGTTGGCGAGGGCGATACCGTTTAGTGAATCGCTGGAGATGATGCGGAAAACCCAGCTGGAGATGCCGCTGAGATCCGGAGACGTCGCGCTTGTCGCGACGGCCGGCATATGCCCGTCGTAGACGGGAGCGGCCGAGAGCATGCCGGACGAATTCACATGCCCGATGACCGCCGAGATCGACCGCGTGGCGACGAAGTCCTGCGCGATCTTGGCTGCGACCGTGCCGTCACCCTCGTCGTCCCGGCTGATGAGCCGCAGCTGATGCCCGTTGATCCCGCCCGCCTTGTTGATCTCTTCGATGGCGAGCTGAATGCCCTGCAGGTTCTGGAGACCGTACCCCTGCTTCCAGGGACCGGCGGCTCCAACGATGTAGGGTTCTCTGGTAGCGGCGCAGCCCGCCAAAGCGAGAAACGCGACAGACCACGCGGCTTTGGACAGCAACTTCCCCCTCCCCATTCCCGATTCAGAGCTCATGACTCCGAATTGACGAAGCCGAAGCTCTACCGGTCACTCAATTTCTCTTCCTTCCGGATGAAACCTGAGAAGCAAGTACGACGGTCGCGCGGCGGTTTTTCACGTCACCCGGCAGACCGATCGAGCGTCCTTTAGTTAAGCCCGTCCAATGCGGGCTAAGAGTCCCTCAATCGCTCGAGCCATGCACCTGCGGTCAATTCCACTAATTGCGGCCCTCATCGTAGCCGGCGCACGCGCCGGCGCGCAGGATGTGCGCATCGAAGTATTCGAAGCCGGCACAGGCAAGCCAATAGTTGGCGCGAACGTCTCGCTATACGATTCCGCCGGCACCATTCCCTTCGGCGGAGGATTCAGCGATCAGGGTGGTCGCGCCGATCTGAGAGGCCCGGGACGCGGTTCGTATCGATTGAAAGCGGACAAAGTCGGCTACGATACATGGACGTCGGTGCAGCTCGTGTTGGGGGAGAAAACGGTGCTGGTCCGCGCCGCGATGGCGCCGTCCAGGACTCCCGCACCGCTGGTTGCGCGCAACGAGACAGCCTGCCAACAGCTCACCGGTGCGGGAACGGCAGCCGGCGATCTGTGGGTCGAGATCAAGAAAGCGCTCACCGCCAGTGCGCTGACGGAAGCGCAAGGTCTCGTGCCGCTCGACGTCGACGTCTATGAGCGAGTTCTCGATCGCAATCTTGGCATCGTCGCCGAGCACGTTGAACAGCGGCCGCGGATCTCCCGCCGGCCGGCGCTTGGAATTTCCTGGGATCAGGTCGATACCGCGCGTCGCGGCGATGCCGCCAGCAATGACGTGTATCGCACGCCCGACGCGGCGACGCTCCTTTCGGACCAGTTCGTCAAGTCACACTGCTACGCCGCGATTCGCGGTTACGGCGCCGAGACCGGGCTGACAGGCCTCGAGTTCAAACCGGCGCGCGTGGCCGGGTTGCCCGAGCTCACCGGGGTGCTCTGGCTCGATCCGAGGGTGAACACGCTGCGATCTCTCAATTTCGATTACGTCAACCTGCCGATTCCATTGCGGGTTGCCCGGACCTCAGGTCGCGTCGAGTTTCAGCAGCTCCCGAGCGGCCAATGGATCGTGCCGCGCTGGTATATCAGAATGCCACGCGTCGGGCGCGTAGTCGCCAACGATCCGCGCTCGCCAGCGCGGGACAGTCTCCTCGGCTATCAGGAAGTTGGCGGCGCGTCCCGCCCAGCCGGGAGCACACCGACGGCGCGAAACGCGTCAGCCGGAGCCGGCGAGAATCTGACCGGAGTCGATTCACCTTCAGAGAGTCAGTCGGTGATCGTTGGGGTGGTGTTCGACAGCACCAGCAGCAGGGCATTGGGTGACGTGCAGATCTCGGCTCGTGGGAAGTACAGAACGCTCACCAACTCCGGGGGCCGCTACGAGCTGGCGATCGACGGGCCGGTGAACGACACGCTGGTGTTCGAGCATCCGCGCCTCCGGCTGTTCCACATCGCCGAACGTGTGCAGGTCATTTCGCTGCCGGCCGGTGGGCGCGGTCAGGCATCGGTACTGGTTCCGTCGTACGCGACTTTGCGGGGGCGACTCTGCGGGCGCAACGAGATGGGCACGGAGGCGCAAGGTCTGATGGCCGGATACGTAACAGATGCCTCCGGGAAGCCCATCGCCGGAGCGCACGTATGGGCGTCGTGGCAGATCACGTGGGTCGAGCAGAACGGTCGCCTGGTATCGACGAATCAGCAGCGCACGGTCGAGGCGAATACCAACAGCGACGGCTCCTATCTGATGTGCGGGCTGACTCGCGGGGCCCAGATAACGGCGAAGGTCGGGTTGGCAAGGCGTAGCACGCTCGAAGAACAGCTCGTCGTACCCCCCAGTCTTGTATTGGAGCACGACTTCCGTTTTGGAGCGAGATAGCTCGCCGCTCAGTCTCCCGTCGGAACGATCCCGGTTCCTTCCACCATCAGAATGATCGCGCGCTTTGGCGCGCGGGTGCGATGAACGACCCCTTTCGGCACCACGAAGCCCTCTCGTTCGGAAAGCTCGACGGTCCGATCCTCGAGGTCGATGAGGAAGGTGCCTTCGACGACATAGAAGAACTCGTCCAGGTCGTCGTGCTTGTGCCAGTGGTACTCGCCTTCCACGACGCCCAGTCGGACGACGGAGTCGTTGACCTTGCACAAGGTCTGGTTGTACCACTTGTCCCGAACGGCGTTGATTAACGCAGGGACATCAACGACCTCGAGAGGCGGGTACCGCACATCGAGGTGCGTGGAGTAGGGAAACTGCGCAGGCATGCTGAAAAGGTAAACCGTTTTCCGCCTGCGGGTGTCTCAATGACGATCACCGCCGTGCGGGTATCATCAGCCGTGCTGCAACTTTTGTCAGTGCGATGCGTACGGTAAAGTGGAAAGGGTAGCAGCTGGACCAAGTTCTTTAGGAAAACGGCCTCGTGCCGGATACTAGCGCACCCTCGAGCGATCGCAGACGCTCTTCCTACACGCGGCCCCCGTGGAGACAGCCCTCTTCACGGGGGTTCTCGCATCCAGGCGATTGGTCGCCGAAGCTAGCGGCGCTTGTTGTCGCCGTGGCAAACCATGTCGACTACAACCGCACTGGCGAGTACGAGAACAGGATCTTCGCCCTCCGCGACGTCTATTCCGTAGGTGTCGGTCCAGCTGAACCATTTCTTGGAGACCGTGGCCACCACTCGATCGCCGCGCGTGAAGGTGTACTCATGATCCAGGAAATCCCCTTCTGCCTCGAGGTCATCCGGTCCCGGCACATCGACGGTGAAGCGGTGGTGGATAAACGAGAACAGCTCGCGCTTGACGACCGCGAGTAGATCGGCGCCGCGCCACAATTCGTAGGTGGGACTCCAGTTAAGGAGTCGCTGATCGATGTAAACGAGCTCGTTCCCCTGAGGGTCCTGGAAGGAGAGCTTGTCCCCAAAACTGAGCAGCTTCCCTTTGACGTAATAGGCGTCGTTCTCGTTTTCGTCCTTGATCGAGAACGAATCTGCCAGCGAGAAGAACTTCTGACTCATCACATAGCGCATTGAGTTTTGTTACGCCTCATGAATGGTTGGCCCGGTAGCTACTGTCGGATGTCTCTTTGAAGTACGCGAAAGTAAGCCGTCCACGGGCCCACCGCCTCGGTGTACGCCCGTGTCATCGTCCGCGCGATCTGCGCGATGTGCGACAGATCGTGCACCACCCAGGTCGCCAGCAGCTGACGCATCGTCACGTTCCCGAGCTCCGGATGCTCGCCAGTCAGCTCCATGTCCCTGTCCTTGAGGTTCCAGCCGCGCAGAGTGGCGACGTTCTGGGCGCGCAACGTCTCGAGCTCAGAAAGCAGATCCCGCAACGGACGCGGCGTCTTGATGTCGGCGAACCGATCGAACGGATCGAATCGGCGATACTTTTCCTGCTTGAGAATTATCCGGGCGCGCGGAATCCAGTCCGTCTGTTCTCCATTTATGAGATGCGCGACGACCTGGCGCGGGCTCCAGGTGTCCGGTCCTTCGTCAACGCGCGTCCACCTTTCCGGTAGGTCGCAGAGCAGCTTCGATATCACCGAAGGCGTCCGTTCGAGAATCGGAATAGCTTCTTCGAGGTCGAATTCCATGCTTCCTCTCCATGTGCGCCCGCCTCGTCGAATGATACGCTACCGGGCCTCCCTCAACTACTTTTCTGTCTCGCCCGTATCTTCGGCGAGCCCCATCCGGCCAACAATGCTCGCGTCCCCCCTGGAGCAAGAATGAAAGCACGAATTCTGATCGCGGTCGCGCCGCTGTTGCTGATCGCTTTGTCGTCCAACCATTCGCTGGCACAGGCTACCGCGACCGCGCCGCCCCTGAGCACGCGGGCTCAGACCGGAAGCGCTGCCAGATTGCCGGAGCGAGCCGTGAGACGGGACATACCGATGACCAACATGATTCGGCGCGCCTTCGCCGCGGGGACGAGGGATTCCACCGGTCGGCCTGGTCGGAGCTATTGGCAGCTGTGGACCGACTACAAGATCAGCGCGCGGCTCGACACCGCCCGTTCCACCGTCACCGGCCGCGAGGTCATGACGTTTCGCAACAACAGCGACAGCGCCATGACGTCGGTAGTACTGCGGCTCGATCAGAACATCTTCAGGGCCGACGCTCCACGCGTCCCGCCCCGGATCGAGGATGTCACCCCCGGCATGATCGTGTCGCGACTGGTCGTCAACGGGAGGCCGCTGGCGGTGAATGACACACTCGGGGATTCGATACCCAACTCTCGCCGCCGCACCACTCCGCTGTCGTCCGTTCTGCGCGAGACCTCGGCGCGCATCCGCCTGCCGGCGCCGATTCCCCCGCATGCGAGCGGAACGATCGAGGCTGACTGGAGCTTCAAGGTTCCTCGCTTCGAAGGACGCGGTTATCGGATGGGACGCTGGGCGGATTCACTTTACCAGGTAGCTCAATGGTATCCCCGTCTCGCCGTGTTCGACGATCTGCGGGGATGGGACACCGACCCGTACCTCGGCGACGGAGAGTTCTACAACAATTTCGGGCATTTCGATGTGAGCATCGACGTGCCGGCGGGATGGATAGTCGGGGCGACCGGCGTGCTGCAGAATCCCGGCGACGTTCTTACGCCAACCGCGCGCGAGCGCCTGTCCCACGTCCTGGACTCGGATTCGACGGTGAGAGTCGTCACCGCCGCCGAGCGTGGACCGGGGAAAGCGACTGCCGCTGGTACGAACGGCAGGCTCGTCTGGCACTTTGTCGCTGACAGCGTCGCGGATTTTGCGTGGGCCACCGCCAACCAATTCGTGTGGGATGCCGGTCACGCCAGTATTCCGACGCGCGGCGCGGTGCCGTTCAACGTCATGTACCTGCCGGGCCATACCCAGACTTTCGCCGAAGGACCCCACGTCGTACGGCATGCTCTCGAGTATTACTCGAAGCTCTGGATGCCGTACACGTTTCCGCAGCTCACGATGGTGGATGGCCCGGAACTGGGAATGGAGTATCCGATGTTCATCATGTCGGCGGTGTTCGCTGCCGACCACGAGGTCGGCCACGAATGGTGGCCGATGATGGTCGGCGTCAACGAGACGTGGTACGGCTGGATGGACGAGGGCTTCAATCAGTACATGAACATTCTCTCCGATGCCGACATTGTGGGCAAGCCGTATACGCTCGACAGCCTCGGGATGTCGTACGGTGCGATCAGCGGCAACGAGGAGGAGCCACCGTTGATGTGGGACGGCAACTATGCCGGGCCGATGTACGGCTTCCAGGCGTATGGAAAGGCTCCGCTCATGTTGTCCGCGCTGGGTGGGGTGGTCGGTGATACCGCCGTCTGGCGGGCGATGAGCGAGTACGCACAGGCCTGGCGGTTCAAGCATCCATCTCCGTGGGATTACGCGTTTTTCATGAACAACGCGCTGCGACAGGATCTGGGCTGGTTCTGGAATTACTGGCTGTTCACGACGGAGCGCGTGGACGAATCGATCCAGAACGTTCGAACTGCCGGCGGGCGTACATCGGTAACCGTTCGCCAGGATGGCGAGATGCCGTCGCCCGTGATTCTGAAAGTCGAGTTCGGGCCGGGTAATGCCGTGATTCGCCCAATGGCCAACAGCAAGATGATCGACGCCAATACGGCGATCGTGACATATCCGGTCGATGTATGGTTTGCCGGAAGCCGCACCTTCGTGGCGAACCTGGACTTCGGGTCGCGGGCGGTCGCGAAAATCACGCTCGATCCGAACGACAGGTTCCCTGACAGGAACGCGGCAGACAACGTGTGGCCGCGAAGCCAGCCGGCCCCCAAAACACCAGCGGGTAACTGATCATGCGAGCATCGGGAATCGTTGGGCTTTCCACTCTTGCGATTGTCATCGCTGCCGGCTCCTCTAGCGTCGCGGCTCAGCAACCAGTCACAGTCACCACCGCCGACTATGCGCGCGCGGAGAAATTCCTGCGCGAGAGCGTCGCCCCGCTCGTGTCGGGAGTTGTCAGCCAGCCGATGTGGCTGAGTGGTGATCGCCTCGGCTATCGCAGTACGGCCCGCGGCGGGGGAAGCCAATTCATTCTCGTCGACCCGGCAAAGGGAAGTCGGCTGGTCTGCAGCCCCGAGACCGACCGTTGCGGCGGCGCTCTCGACCCTCGCGAGGTCACCCGGCTGCTGCCCCAGCAGCGCGCGGCTGGGGCACGACCCGAGTCGATATCGCCGGACGGAAAAAAGGCGGCGTTCATTCGCGCCTACAACCTGTGGATGCGCGATGCAGCCAGCGGGCGGGAGACACAGCTCACCAGTGACGGAGTCAAGGATTTCGGCTACGCCACCGACAACGCCGGCTGGATCAGAAGCGATCGACCCGTCATGGTGTGGTCGCCTGACTCGCGAAAGATCGCGACGTTCCAGCAGGACGATCGCCATGTCGGCGAGATGTACCTGGTTACGACCAAAGTCGGTCATCCCGAGCTGCAGGCGTGGAAGTATCCGCTCCCTGGGGACAGCGTAATCTCCATGATCCACCGCGTCGTCATCGACGTCGATGCGCCCCGGGTAGTCCGGCTGCAAATGCCGCCCGACGCGCATCGGTCGACACTCTGCGACCACGTCGTCTGTCGGAACGGAGAAGGCTGGGCCGATGTTCAGTGGTATCCCGACGGATCGCGTCTGGCGTTCGTCTCGACATCGCGCGACCACAAGCACGAGGTCCTCCGTGTGGCCGACGCGACGACAGGCGCCGTGCGAGACGTGCTGCGCGAAGACGTCGCCACCCAGTACGAGTCCGGAAACGGGATGGCCAACTGGCGCGTTCTTCCCGCCTCCAACGAGGCGATCTGGTTCTCCGAGCGTGACGACTGGGGTCAGCTCTATCTCTACGATCTGACCACCGGCCAGCTCAAGACCAGGATCACCAGCGGCGAAGGCAACGTCGCTCAGCTCCGGCGCGTCGACGAAAAAACGAGAACCATCTACTTCGTCGGCAACGCCAGGGAGCGCGGACGGGATCCGTATTTCCGCCATTTCTACAAGATCCGCATGGACGGAAGCGGGTTGACACTGCTGACTCCCGAGGACGCCGATCATGACATTTCGTTGGCGCCGTCCGGCCAGTACTTCCTCGACGCGTACTCGCGACCCGAGGTGCCGCCGGTAACTGTAGTTCGCGATCTCAACGGCAAGCGATTGGCGACTCTGGAGACCGCCGACATCTCGCGCCTGACTGCCACCGGCTGGAAGCCGCCGATGCCGATCACGGTCAAGGCGCGCGACGGTAAGACAGATCTATACGGCCTGATGTACATCCCGACCAATCTCGATCCATCCAGGAAATATCCGATCGTCAATCACATCTACCCGGGCCCGCAGACCGGCAGTGTGGGCGGACGGAGCTTCTCTCCCGCGCGCGGCGATGCACAGGCGCTCGCCGAGCTCGGCTTCGTGGTCGTCGAGATCGACGGCATGGGGACGCCGTGGCGATCCAAGTCGTTTCACGACGCGTATTACGGCAAAATGGGCGACAACACCTTGCCCGATCAGGTCGCGGGAATGAGGGAGCTCGCCCAGCGCTTTCCCTACATCGACATCAATCGCGCCGGAGTCTACGGACATTCGGGCGGTGGATTCGCGGCCGCCGATGCGATGTTCCGTTATCCGGATTTCTTCAAGGTCGGAATTTCGGAAGCAGGCAATCACGACCAGCGCGAGTACGAGGACGATTGGGGCGAGCGCTATCATGGATTGCTGGTTCGCAATCCCGACGGGTCCGACAACTACGGACCCGAGGCGAATCAGGTCTACGCCAGGAACCTGAAGGGGAAGCTGCTGCTGGCGCATGGTACGACGGATGACAACGTCCCTCCGTACAACACTCTGCTCGTCGTCACCGAGCTGATCAGGGCGAACAAGGATTTCGATCTGCTCCTGCTCCCGAACCGCGCCCATGGATTCGGCAACGAGCCCTATATGGTCCGCCGCCGCTGGGATTACTTCGTCAAGAATCTTCTTGGAGCGGAGCCGCCGAAGGAGTACCAGATCGGGGGAAGCCGATGATGGGAACTGCAACTTACGACTACCGGCTTGCGGCGATGGGCGGGTCGGCTGGCGGCGGCGGGCTTGCTACCAAACGCTTGAAGAAATCGCCCACAGCCGCCGGCGGACCCGCGCACGGCCTCTGGCTGGTAGTCGTATGTGGCCTATGCCTTCTGGCCGCCACTTCGATTTCTGCCCAAACGCAGAGTGTATTCACCCATGCCGACTCAATCCGCGGCTCGAACACTGCGCAGCGCTCCTGGTGGGATGCCGCCTTCTACGATCTGCACGTCAAAGTAAATCCGACCGACAGCAGCATCTCGGGCTACAACGCGATCACCTATCGCGTCCTCAAGCCAGCGCGCGAGATGCAGATCGATCTTCAGATGCCGCTCGTCGTCGACAGTATCGTGCAGGACGGATTGGAGCTGGGCGCGCGTCGTGATGGGAATGCGTTCTTCGTCACCCTGATCGCACCGCAACGGGCAAAGGCCAGGAAAACCATCTCCATCTACTACCACGGGAAGCCGACCGTCGCCGTGCGCGCGCCGTGGGATGGAGGATTTGTCTGGGCCACCGACACTCTCGGTCACAAATGGGTCGTCACCGCCAACGAAGGCCTCGGCGCCAGCGTCTGGTGGCCGAACAAGGATTTGCTTTCGGACGAGCCGGATAGCCAGCGCATCGCGATTACGGTTCCCGATTCGCTATTCAATGTTTCGAACGGCCGGCTCCGCGGCACCACGCCAAACGCGGACGGCAGC
>DASYIM010000020.1:0-10339 GCA_035997625.1 Gemmatimonadaceae bacterium | reverse complement strand
GAAACAGTCAGGCCGCGTTTGGTGCGCAATCCCAAATACACTTCCTCGGTATCCCGGTTTTCCGTGGTCAGCGACTCCACACCAGCTATCACTTGCTGCCCGCTGGAGAGACGCCGAATCCATTCGGAGTAGGCCGAAACGTTCCAACGCCGGACGGAGCCATCGAAGGAGTGCGCGGATGGGCCAATACCGACGTATGGAGCACCAGTCCAATAGGCAGAGTTGTGGTGGGATGTGAATCCCGGGCGCGCAAAGTTGGAGACTTCGTAGTGCTCGAAGCCCGCGTCGGTAAGAGTCGTGTGGGCCTCGAGAAATTCCTCCTCGTATTCCTCTTCGCTTCCCTGGACGGTCGCCCCGCGATCTGCCCAACGGGCAATGGGAGTCTGCGCTTCGACAGTAAGACCGTACAGTGAAAGGTGATTTGGCGCGAGCTCGAGGGCCTGTTCCAGATCCTGCTTCCACACGCGGCGGAGATGAGCGGGAAGCGCGAAGATCAGGTCGAGCGAGATGTTGGAGATGCCCCCGCGCCGCAGCGTCGCGACGGCGGTGCCAATCTGGCCGGCGTCGTGGGTTCGGTGCATCCACTCCAGCGCCCGGCGGTCGAAGCTCTGCGATCCGAGGGAGACACGGTTGACGCCGGCGACAACCCAGTTGGCGACGCCCAGGTCGTTGACGTCGTCGGGATTCGCCTCGACGGTGATCTCTGCGCCACGGCTGATCTCCACCCGCCGCCTGACCGTGTCGAGCAGGCCGGCCACCCCTCCTCCCCCGAGTCGGGAAGGTGTTCCGCCACCCATGTAGATGGTGTCGAGGATGGAGCCGTCGAGGTCATAACGGAGTCCGTCCAGCTCTGTCCGGATCGCCCCCAGATACTCGTCGATGGGGGTTTCCTGCCGTACCGCGATCGAGAAGTCGCAGTAAGAGCACCGACGCGCGCAGAAGGGAACGTGAATATAGAGGTGAGGAACCGGCACGTACTCAATATACGGTCGCGCGGACCTATTACTCGGGTCGCGCGGACTGATCCCTCGGTCGGGCTCTCTAACGGCGGCGGATTTCGCCGGCGAGGCTGCATTCGACCAGGCCCATGATCTCCAGCGACGTAATCGCGGCCAGGCATTCGGCGAGGGTGAGGCGCGTGGCTGAAGGGAGCGAGTCGATGTGGGTGAATCCGCCTTCGATCGCGTCCCAGATTTTTTGCTCCGAGTCGGGCAGCAACGGCGGCGGAGCCTTCTCCAGGGGAGCGGAGATTCCGAGGAGGGCGAGGGCGTCCTCCGGGGCGGCGATGAAGACTGCGCCGTCGCGAAGGAGCTGGTTCGAGCCTCGGCTCTGGTCGGAGTCAATAGGACCGGGCACGGCAGCTACCGTCCGGCCAAGCTCCAACGCCTGGGACGCGGTGTTGAGGGCGCCGCTTCGAAAGCCCGCCTCGACGACGATGGTCACCGGAGCGAGCGCAGCGATGATTCGATTTCGTTTGGGAAAGGAGCCCTTTTGAGCCCTGGTTCCTGGCGGGTTCTCTGACAAGACCAGGCCCTTCTCAGCGATGGCGCCGTGCAACTGGCGATGACCGACCGGATACGGAACGTCGACTCCCGTTCCCAGAACGGCGACGGTGTCGCCGCCTTCCTCGATGGCGGTCCGATGAGCGGCGCCGTCGATCCCGCGAGCCATTCCGCTGATCACCGACACGCCCGCCCTGACCAGCGCACGAGTGAGGGTGCGGGTCGCCCGCTCCCCATACCTAGTCGAGTTGCGGGTTCCGACAATTGCGATCCGTAGCTTTGAAAGGGCTGACCCCCGGCCGATCGCGAAAAGCTCACGCGGCGGCAGCGCCAGATCGAGCAGCTCGATGGGGTACTCGCCGTCGCCTTTCGCCCATGACTGGATCAACTGACGGGGAATCGGGGTCGCTTGAAGTGAGAGCATTCAAGCCTAGGGCAGACTTACGATTACGTCTTCTGGGTTTACGTTTTGCTTTAGGCGCAAAAGCTCGGTCCACCACGCTGCTGTCAGCGCGTCGAGGCCCTCTCTTGCAGCGGCGCTGATCGCGAAAAGGCCAAACGCTCCGGGCGCATTTATCGGCGGGGCATATGGCTCGCCGAGGAGGTCCATCTTTGTGAACACTACGCAGTGGGGCTTGCTCGCCAGATCTGGAGAATACTCGGCAATCTCACCCCTCAACTGATCGTACTCCGCCTGCCAATCCATGGCGTCAATCGGGATCAGGAAAGCCAGAATTCTGGTCCGCTCGATGTGCCGCAGAAACTGGAGACCCAACCCCTTCCCCTCGTGCGCGCCTTCGATAATTCCCGGGATGTCGGCGACTACGAAGGTCCGATGATCGGTGAGCTGGACGACACCGAGATTCGGCTGGAGGGTCGTGAATGGGTAGTCGGCGATTTTGGGACGCGCCGCCGAGATCACAGAAAGGAGGGTGGACTTGCCGGCGTTTGGCTGGCCGACCAGACCCACATCGGCGATGAGCTTGAGCTCCATCTCGATCCGCCGAACGATCCCTTCCTCGCCCGGCTGCCATTCCCGCGGCGACTGATGGGTGGCCGTGGCAAAAAAAGCATTTCCCTTTCCACCCCGGCCGCCCTGCGCGATTACGACTTCCTGGCCGTCCTCCAGGATCTCGGCGACGATCTCGCCGGTCCGAGAATCCCGCAACACTGTTCCAGGCGGCACAAGCATGATGACATCCGCCCCGGAACGCCCGCTCTTGTTCGCCCCCATCCCGTGCTCGCCCCGATCGGCCACCCATTTGTCCCGATAGGAGTAGTCGAGAAGGGTGGCGAGGTTGGAGTCGCCGCGCACGATGACGCTTCCGCCGCGGCCACCATCGCCGCCGTCGGGGCCGCCCATGGGCGTGCGCCATTCGCGCCGGAACGAAGTGCACCCCGACCCGCCGGTCCCGCCCTCAACTGTGATTATCGCTTTGTCGATGAACATCGATTTTCTGTAATAGCTGCCGGTAGCGGGAGAGGTCGTCTCGCGAGATGAGATCGGCGAGGGCGTCGAGGACCGCCGCCAGCTCACCGGCGGAAGCGCCCGCGTTCAGCGCGCCATGGAAGTGTGAATGTAACTGGCGTTGCTGGCCTGAAACGGCGCAGGCGGCAACCACGCACAGCTCGCGGGTGCGCAAATCGACGCCCGGCCGCGACAGAACCTTTCCGTACCCATCGACGATCATCCAGTCATCCAGGGCCGGGTGTAGAGCGCGAATGTTCTTCCGAAGTTTTTCGTAGTGATCGCCATACACAATGGCGCAGGTCTCCTCCCCACGCTCCCGCCAGGTCGTGAGATCCGCTGCTGATGCGTCGTCGTCTTCTGCCGGCGCTTTCCGCTCTGAGACGGCGCGCCAGGCACGAGCCGCGTTCAGCGTGCGGGGGAAGCCGGCGAACAGGTATGACTGCAGAATGATCTCCTCTACAGCCGCCTGATCGACCTCTTCAACTGCTTCCGACATCGTCGCTCTCATCTGACCCTCCGGGGAGCCGGCGATCGCCCCGGCAATCCTTACCAGGTGTCTGAGGCCGGAATCCAGAGGAGCAACGGTATCACGGGCAGAAGCCCCGGTCGTCATCGGCTTGTCGCGGGTTTGATCAATTCGCCGGGATGGAAGAACGCCGCAATGCCGACCTTCCTCGCAATCCGCGCCGGACTGGACCGCGACTCAGGCGACGTCCGCTCTCATCGCGATCTCGCCGACGCACTCGCCGCGTGTGTTCTTGACCGGCTTGTGCATCCACTCGCGCAGCTTGGGCGGCAAAGGATCCGGGAGAGCTTCGAGCTCCTGCAACAGGCGCAGCAGCGCCGGCCACTGTGCGCGCTGGGCTCCGTCCTCGACCTTGAGCGCAATCCCGATTCCACGCTCGGGGAGAAGGGCGCAGTGGACTCCCTCCGCCCCCACTTTCGAGACGACTCGGCCTTCCGTCTCCTCGATCAGCGCGGAGTCGAACCTGTCTGATCCGCCGACAAGAAATGGGTGCTTACTCATCGCGCTGACGACGCGCAGCGGATACTCCTCTCCTCTGGCCGCACCAACGGCAAAGCGGGAATATGCGCGCGCCATTCGCTCCAGAGTCATTCCGAAGACCACCACACCGCAACCATCGACGGCCTGCGTAATCTTCCCGCACGGGACATCCGTCCACAGCGAGATCTCGTGCAGAATCGTACGCTGAACGTTGTGGTCGCGTCGCTCGTAGCCGCGCGTCGGCCACCCCTTCCTGTACGCCAGCGCCAGCATTGCGGTGTGCTTACCCGAGCAATTGTTGTGGAGCCGCGTCGGCCGTCCACCAGACTCGCGCACGATCTTGGCGCCGCGCTGCGAAGACGGATCGTGCGGGCCGCAGGCCAGGTCTCCACCCTCGAGCCCGATGTCGCGGAGCATGCGCTCGACGATGGCGACGTGCTCCGGCTCCCCGCCGTGAGACGCGCACGAAACCGCCAGCTCCTCATCACCCCATCCCAGCGCGTCGAACCCGCCGGAGCTGAGGAATGGAATTATCTGGAATGGTTTGGCGCAGGATCGCCAATACGTGAACGAGTCCGGATCGCGCGCGGCACCGAGCAGCTTGTCGCCTTCACTGACAATCGCCGCGTGGACGCGATGGATCGACTCCGTGAAGTCGCCGCGGGTGACGGAGACATCGAGGTCGTAGGTATTCATTGCACCCGAAGGCCAGAGCTGATAAAGAGCTGATTTTCTTTCGCGCTTTTTTCCCTGCTGTATGCTACCGTACGCGGCTCCGTTGCCAGTCTCTAGAATAGCTTAACCTGTATCATGTCCTTTGTGTACCGTCTGGGATCGCGACGCACGTCGATCAGCACGTTGTTCAATTCAGTGACGGTTTTCACCAGCTGATCATAGAGCTGTTGGTCGGTGAACAGCTTCTGCATCGTCCCCTTGCCGCCCGACATCGAGCCCACCAGCGAGTCGGCTCGTGCGACCACGCCCACCAGATGGACGTAGAGGGTGTCATCGCGCAGCAGCCGTCCAACGGTTCCGTCCGATCGATTGATCTGTGAGATGACCGTGTCGGCCGACGCGATCGCGCGGTTGAGACTGTTGTAGAGCGAAGGGTCGTCCAGCAGACGACCGATAGTGCCGCGCGGATTCTCCAGCCGCGCCATCAGGCCGCTGGTGCGCGTGAGCGTCGAGTTCAGCTGGTCGTAAAGCTGCCGGTTGGTGACCAACTGTCCCAGTGTTCCCTCTCCGCGCGAGATGCCATTGGTGACACGCTTGAGGTCGCGGGTGAGGCCGTTGACCTCGGCGATCGCCTGGGATGCCTGGACGACGACTGCTTCGTAGTCCATCGCGGGAACGATGGCCAGCGTGTCGCCGTCGCGCAGAATGCGGTAGCGCGGGGTTCCGACAGAAATGTCATAGACCTTGTCGCCGAGGAGTCCCAACGTCTTGATCTTCGCTCTCGAATCCTGTCGCACCTGATCGCGGAGGCTGTAGTTCACCTCGACGATCAGTTTGAGATTCCGCGTCGTGTCGGGGTCGGGCGGGAGGAACTGGATGTCTTTGATGCTTCCCGCGAGCTGGCCGGCGACAGTGACGGGCCCACCAACGCGCAGTCCGCTGGCATTCCCGACGAAGCTGACAAGCTGATAGCGCTTGCCGAACAGATTCCCCGCTTGTCCCAGCTTGAGAACGGCAATGCCGAGCACGATGATGGCGACGAAAATGAGTGCGCCCACCTTCAGCTGGTCCCACGTTATGAACGAAGATCGTCTCATCGGCTAGTAAGTATCCAACATGCGTTCAGAATCCGCCAAGGAATTCGCGAATATAGGGATCATCGCTCCCGGTCATCTCCTCGGGGGTGCCGAAGAAGCCGATGCGACGGTTTGCCAGCAACGCAATCTTGCTCGCCATGCGGAAGGCGGACCGAATATCGTGCGAGACTACCACGCTTGTCACGCCCAGCTCGCGTTGAAGCTTGAGAATGAGGTAGGTGATCGTCGCGGTTGTCAGCGGATCGAGACCAGAGGTGGGCTCGTCGTACAGCATGATCTCCGGATTGTTGGCGAGGCCGCGGGCGACGCCGACGCGCTTTTTCATTCCACCAGAGAGCTCCGACGGCAGCTGGTCCATCACCCGATCCGGGTCCAGATCGACGAAACTAAGCTTTTCACGAACCCGCGCCTCGATTTCATCCTCGGGCAGGGTGGTGTGTTCCCGGAGCGGATACGCGACGTTCTCGTATACCGTCATCGAATCGAATAGCGCCGCACCCTGAAAGACCATTCCCATCTTCTGGCGCACTTTCAACGCGTCGTCGAAGGTGAGATGGGTGATGTCTTCCCCATCGATCGCCACGCGGCCCTGGTCGGGAACGAGCAGTCGAAGAAGCAGCTTGAGAATGGTCGATTTCCCGGTGCCGGATTCACCGACGACGACGATGGTTTCACCGGCGCGGGCGCCGAACGTGACGTTCTCCAGAATCGGTGACTCGAAAGCCAGATAGACGTTTTCCACGCTGATGACCCTTTGCACCGGCCGCGTTGCGGTCTGACTGCCGGGCGATTCCTCGGCGATCTCCTCCAGCTCGGTCCGAATCGCCGCGCGTACACGGCTGGAGTCGCGGGCGCGCCTTGGCATCGCGGTCTCATCCTTCTCGCTCGGATGCCGCCTCTCGCCCCCCTGCCCGCGCCGATCTTCTTCGTCCGTCATGGCTAGAACAACACGAGAAGGACCTGGGTCAGGAAATAGTCGACGACCAGGATGAGGATGCTGGCAGTCACGACGGTCCGTGTGGTGGCGATGCCGACTCCCTCGGTGCCGCCACTCGTCTTGAGCCCGTAGTAGCAGCCAACCAGCGAGATGATGCCGCCGAAGACGAACGGTTTGCTAAGGCCCTGGATGAAGTCGTTGGGGATGAAATGCAGCGTAAACCCGCCGGACAGCATCTGCTCAAACACCGTCTTCCAGTAAAGCGCCGACGGTTTGCCGAGGTAGAATTTGGCGATGACGTTGCCACCAAGGATGCCGACGAAGTCATTGATGACAGTCAGGACTGGCACCATGATCAGAGAAGCGAGCACGCGCGGCGTCACCAGCTTTTTGATGGGGTCGGTGCCGAGGGTGTTGAGGGCGTCGATCTGCTCGGTGACGCGCATCGAGCCGAGCTGGGCGGCGATTCCCGACCCCACTCGACCCGCCACCATCAGTCCGGCGAGCACGGGACCGAGCTCCCTGATCATCGATCCTGCGATCAGTCGTCCGATGTAGTCGGTGGCACCGAAGGTCGCGAGCTGCACCGAAGACTGAAGTGCGAGCACCATGCCGGTGAAAAAACCGGTGAGGAGCACGATCCCGAGCGAGCCGACGCCGATGGCGTCCATCTGCTGGAAGAGATCGGAGGCGTAGAATGGCTTGACGAAGATGAAGCCAAGCGCCTTCCCTGCCAGGACGAAAAATTCCTGAAGGGAATAAATACTTCGCTTCGCCGCGTCGTTGAATCTTTCGAAGATCAAATGATGGGCGTCATTGAGAGTGCGGAGCGTATCCCCCGCAATCCCGGTTGGGCAAGGGGTATGCCCCTTTGTTATAGCATTTTTGCGAGCTTAACTTCTCTGGGAGCGATTGCGGATTGGGGGACCAACGGCTACTGCTGATCGCGATCGACTGATTGCGGATTGGGGGAACTCACTGCGGACTGCTGACTTATACTCGGATTGCGGATTGCGGACTGTGCGCGACCTGTCCGTAATGCGCAGCTAGTCCCAATCCGCAATCAGTCGTTGATCAGCAGTTTCGGTTGGTCGCCCAATCACGCAGCAGTTAGTGAGTAGTCCGGACTTCATCTTCCTACCAAATGATAGAAACGATTTCCCGTGATCGGCTGTTGGATCTTCTCGAGTCAGGCGCAAGCAAGCGGATCGCGATCATCGGCGACGCGATGCTGGATGTGTATCTGCGGGGCGACGTCGATCGCATTTCGCCGGAGGCTCCCGTTCCCGTGGTCCGCATCCGTGACAAGGAGCTGGCGCTGGGCGGCGCGGCAAATGTCGCCCAGAACGTGGCCGCGATCGGCGCTGAGTGCGACCTGGTGTGCGCCGTTGGCGCGGATGCGGAGGGCCAGGTAGTCAAGACAATGCTGCGCGACATCGGTTCGGAGCCGCGGTCGATCGTCACCGTCGGAAGGAGGACGACCACCAAGACGCGGGTGCTGGCGCGGTCGCAGCAAGTGGTCCGGTTCGACGAGGAAGAGGACGCCGACATCAGCGGCGATGAGGTCGCCGGCCTGCTCGAGGCGACTCTGCGCGCAATCGACAACGCCGACGCGGTGGTGTTCGAGGATTACAACAAGGGCGTGCTTACCCCGACGCTCATCGCTCCGGCGATGGAGACCGCGAAGCGGCGGGAAATTCCGGTGGTAGTCGATCCCAAGTACAGGAATTTTTTTGCGTACAAGGGTGCCACGATCTTCAAGCCCAACCGCCGCGAGCTGGAATCCGCGCTGGGCGCGGCGGTCGACATCGAACACCCGGAGGCCCTGCCTGAATCGATCCGGCGTTTGGGCGTCGAGCATCTGCTTCTCACGCTGGGGGAAGCGGGGATGGCGCTAATTTCTGTTGATGGCGAGGTCGGGAGAGTACCGACCACCGCGCGCGAGGTTTACGATGTAGTGGGGGCCGGCGACACCGTGACGGCGTACCTCGCGACAATGCTGGCGGCTGGAGCGACCCCCGCCGAGGCGGCGGTCATCGCCAATTTCGCCGCGGGCGTAGAGGTTGCGAAGCTTGGCGCCGCTACCGTAAGCATCGACGAGGTCGTGGAGGCCTACGACCTGTTCGATGCCGCCGGGACGGCCGAAGCGCCGACGGCGTAGCGATCATCCGACCAGGAGAAGTATTGCACCACATAAGACGAAGCTTCGCCACGCTATTGGTGTGCGCGGCTGCGGTACACCGGGTGGGCGTGGCGCAGGAAACGCCGCCCGACCTACCGGCGGGATTGGTGGTGACGACCGGCGTCGAGGCGGATCCCGCGCTCGAGGCGCACGTCGCGTTGCCGAATCCGTCCTGTCCACTAACGGCGAGTGAGCTGACCGCGGTGCGAGCCGGAGTTGCCACGGCCTTCGTCGGCGTCAACGCGTATCTGTATCACTACTTCAAGAATGCGTGGTGGTCGGGAACGAAATCCGATCATTTCTTTTTCCACGCCGATTGGGATCAGTGGTTCCGGGATCAGGACAAGTTCGGCCACATGTTCGGCGGCTTCCACCTCACGCGCGTCGGTTATGCGGGATTGAGAGAGGCGTGTGTCAGCCAGAAGAAAGCGCTGTTCTGGGCCGCTGCGTACGCGGCCGCGTTTCAGCTGCAGATCGAGATTTTCGACGGGCACTTCGAGAAATACGGGTTCTCGTACGCGGACATGATTGCCAACACCACCGGCCAGGCGCTGGCGGTGATGCAGGAGCTGCACCCGTCGTGGAAGGTCGTCAAGCCGACGTTCTCATATCACAAGACCCAGGCGTTGAAGAACACCGAGAACGGCACCATCCCGGGAGAGCTTCGCCCGTCTCTCGATTACTCGGGACAGACTTATTGGTTCTCGACTGATGTGGAGCAGCTGCTGCCGGATGATGCCAAGCGCTATTGGCCCTCATACATTCGGTTCTCGGTCGGGCACTCCATTACGGATTGGGTCGACCCCACGACGGGCAACGTGCAACGTGCACAGCGCAAAATCGTACTCTCGCTCGATTTCGACCCGGACAAACTGCCCGGGGACTGGCCGATGTGGCGAACGGTGAAGCGGGCGCTCAGCTATTATCGGTTCCCGGCACCGGCGCTGGAGTTGACGCCGAAGCTAAAATTTGATTCCTGGTACAAGTGATCGCAGCATCTCGGCGTCGAGGTCGCGTGATTCGACTGGCTTGGTTCAATACCGAAGCAGGGAGCTGGAAGCTTGGGCAGCTTTTTAGCGGGGAGCTTTTCTTTAGGCGGTCAGGGAACTGCAACTTTGGACCGCCTCGCGGTTGGGAGGTTTTCTTCAGACGATCCAGGACGGGCCTCCTAAAGGCGGTTGTGGGGCTCTGCATCCTGGCGGGGCCGCGGGTGGTGCTCGCGCAGGCGTCGGCTTATGTGCCGCTCGACGATGTCGCTTACATGTACGTGGATGCGTTGATGGCGCGCGGGCAGATGCACGAGCTCGCAGTTCTGGAGCGGCCGTTCACTCAGCGAGCGTTGCGCGCGTCGATCGATTCGGCGCGGGGCCGGACGCCGAGCGCAATCGTCAGTTCGTATTTGGACGCACTCGGTGCTGCGATCGAGAAGTACGCGGTTCGTCCGGGCAACAGCGACACCGTTGCCGCGC
>DASYIM010000019.1:0-27588 GCA_035997625.1 Gemmatimonadaceae bacterium | reverse complement strand
TCCGAGCTGGCCCAGCGGCAGGCTCGCCTGGTGGAAAGCGCTTTGCTGGCGCGCGGCATCACCGCCGAGCTGGTGACTTTCAAGACGACCGGCGACAAGAAGCTCGATCAGCCCCTCTCCGAGATCGGCGCCAAGGGACTTTTCACGCGCGAGCTCGAGGTCGCACTGTCGAAGAGCAAGATCGACTGCGCCGTGCATTCGCTGAAGGATCTGCCGTCGGAGTCGACCGAAGGGTTGGAGATCGCCGCGCTGCTCGAGCGCGAAGATCCTCGCGACGTGCTGGTGGTCAATCGTCAACTGGGGGTCGAGGGCCTCGATGAGCTGCCCGCCGGCTCGCGGGTCGGAACGTCCAGTCTCCGCCGGCGCGCGCTACTGCTGGCGCGACGTCCGGATCTCGAAGTGGTGGAGCTGCGGGGTAACGTTCCGACTCGATTGAGCAAAGTGGAGCAGGGAAGCGTTCACGCCGCCGTGCTCGCGGCGGCCGGACTGATTCGACTCGAAGTCCAGCGCAGAATCACAATGTTTCTCGAGCCGCCCGATTGGCTCCCCGCCGCCGGTCAAGGGGCGATCGCAGTTCAGGTCCGCGGCGAGGACGAACGAATGAAAGCGCTCCTTGAGCCGCTCAACGACGAGCGGACCTCGATGGCGACGCGCGCCGAGCGTGCATTCCTGGCCGCACTGGAAGGCGGGTGTCAAGTGCCGATCGGGGCGCTCGTCAGCGCAATCAACGGAACGCCTACATTATATGGTATGCTCGCCGACCTGACCGGGCGGCATATCGTGCGCGGATCGCGCGTCCTGGATCCGCTCGACCCGGAATCAACGGGCGAAGCTCTGGCCGCCGAAATCAGGGCGCGCGGCGGAGCCAGTCTCCTCGTCGAGCTCCGTCAACTTTCAAAGGTTCCCGCTCCCCAACCCGAATAGATGTCCAGTTTTCCCAGCTATCGGCCTCGCCGCCTCCGCCGCACAGCCGCGCTCCGCAACCTCGTTCGTGAAACCCACCTGGCCCCAGCCCAGCTGGTGCTTCCCGTTTTCGTTCGGGACGGAAAAAAGCTGCGCAAACCCGTCGAGTCGATGCCGGGCATCAATCAGACTTCGGTCGACGAGATGCTCCGCGACGCGGAAGCCGCGGCCAACGCAAAGGTCGGCGGGATCATCCTCTTTGGAGTGCCAGAGACCAAGGACTCGACGGGCTCATCGGCGTGGGACGAGAAGGGCGCCGTCCAGCTCGCGGTGCGGGCGCTCAAGAAAGAACTTCCCGATCTCGTCGTCATCACTGACGTCTGCATGTGCGAGTACACCGATCATGGACACTGCGGGATCTTCAGGGATGGCGAAGTCGACAACGACGCGACGCTGGAGCTCCTCTCGCGCGCCGCTCTCTCTCACGCCGCCGCCGGCGCCGACATCGTCGCCCCCAGCGACATGATGGATGGTCGAGTCGGGGCCATTCGATCGACGCTCGATCAGAATGGGTTTTCCGCGGTCTCGATTCTCAGCTACGCCGCTAAGTACGCGTCCGCGTATTACGGTCCGTTTCGCGAAGCGGCGGAGTCGACGCCAAAGAGTGGCGATCGCCGCGGCTACCAGATGGACCCGGGCAACGCTGAAGAAGCCCTGCGCGAAGTTCGCGCGGACATCGAGGAAGGAGCCGACGCGGTGATGGTAAAGCCGGCTGGGCCGTACCTCGACATTGTCTCACGCGTGAAAATGGAAACGGGCTATCCGGTCGCGGCCTATCAGGTGAGCGGCGAGTACGCGATGATCTGCGCCGCCGCCGAGCGCGGCTGGATCGAAAAGGACCGTGTGATGATGGAGTCGCTGCTCGGCATCCGACGAGCGGGCGCCGACTTCATCGTGACATACTTCGCTACCGAAGCAGCCACTCGGCTCTTGCGCGGTTAACTTGCAGCAACACCACACCAACGCTGAAAATGCGCTATAGGCAGTTCCCCGGGACCGACATCAAGGTGAGCGAGATCGGCTTCGGCACGTGGACGCTCTCCACCGGCTGGTGGGGGGAAAAGACGGACGAAGAAGCCGTGGAGATGCTTCGCGTTGCCAACGCAAAGTACGGCGTCAATTTTTTCGACACCGCCGATACCTACGGAAACGGCCGCGGCGAGCGCCAGCTGGCGGACGCATTTCGTGGCCGCCGCGACTCTGTCGTCTACTCCACCAAAATCGGCTACGACATCTACGATTCCACCGCGCAATCAGCGCGCCGCGGTCAGAGCGAGCTCCCGCAGAAATTCGATCGCGATTACATGCGGTTCGCTCTGGATAAATGTCTGGAACGGCTGGAGACCGACCACATCGATGTTCTCCAGCTCCACAACATTAAAATGGAGCACGTCCGGGACGCGGCGATCTGGCAAACGCTGCGCGAAATGAAAGAGGAGGGGCTGATCGGCGCCTGGGGCGCCGCCTTTGGACCGGCGATCGGCTGGCTTTACGAGGCGGTGGAGCTGTGCGAGCGTGAGGGCGACATCGGCACCATCCAGATGATCTGGAACATCCTGGAACAGCATCCGGGCACCGCGATGATAGAGGCGGCGCGCGAGACCGCGCCGGGATGCTGCTTCAACATTCGAGTCACCCACGCGTCGGGGATGCTGGAGGGCAAGTACACCGAGGACACGGTTTTCCCCGCCAACGATCACCGGCGGCATCGCCCGCGCTCCTGGCTTACCAACGGCATCAGAAAGGTGCGCACTCTCGATTTTCTCACGACCCAGATGTCGCTTGGTCAGGCTGCGCTCAAGTGGCTGCTAGCCGAGCCGGCGGTGGTTACGACGCTCCCCAACATCTACGATCTCGACCAGCTGGAGCAGTTTGCGGCTGCCTCTGACAAGCCGGACCTCTCGAAACCCCAGATGGGGCGCGTGGCCGAGCTCGCCTCGCACAATTTTGGCGTAGAGGAGGAAGCGATGAGCTACAAGGGTACGATGCAGCGGGTTACTGCTTGATCAATCTCTGGCACGAGCTGCCCGCCGGGATTCATCCGCCTGACAACGTCACGGCCGTGATCGAGATTCCCAGGGGCAGCCGCAATAAATACGAGCTGGACAAGACGAGCGGCATGATCCGTCTCGATCGGGTGCTCTATTCCGCGGTGCACTATCCGGGCGATTACGGGTTCATTCCGCGCACCCTGCATGAGGACGGCGACCCCCTCGACGTCCTGGTGCATCTCAACGAGCCGACGTTTCCGGGGTGCCAGATCGACTGCCGCCCGCTGGGCGTCCTCAAGATGCTGGACCGCGGCGAGCCGGACGACAAGATTCTGGCGGTGCCGTGTCACGATCCGTATTACCACGAGTATTTCGACATCGCGGATATCTCACAGCACTATTTGAAGGAAGTGGAGCACTTCTTCCATATCTACAAGGACCTCGAGGGTCGCCGGGTGGAAATCATCGGCTGGCACAAGAGCGAGGTGGCGGCGCGAGTGATCAACGAATCGATCGTCCGCTACCAGGAGAGATTCCATCAGGTCGGCACATAACATCATTCGGCGCTCCGGCGAACCTGCCGGCGGCGGAGGACGATAAATGAACACGCAGCGTTCCATCGCCGCTTCATTTGCGGCAACGATGCTGGTCGTGGCGCTGGCGTCCGCCTGCAACAAGGGCGACGACACAGCGGTCAAAGGCCCAAACGTGCCCAAGGCCGCCAGTCACGACTCAGTCAGCGACATCGCGCTCAGCGAAGATGGACTCGGTCAGATTCAGATCGGAATGACGCTCGACGACGCGGTCAGCATGGGTCTGCTCAACGAGAATCCGAACATGAATCCGCGCTGCGATTTCGTGTATCCGGCCGTCGGCTCGGGATTGCCCGACGTTGGGGTGATGGTTATTCGCGGCAAGGTCGCGCGCATTGACGTCGACACTGGCACTGTGACCACAGAGGATGGCGTCAAGATCGGTGACACCGAGGACAAGGTCAAAAGCGTTTACGGCGACGAGCTGACGATCGAGCCCCACAAGTTCATAACCGGCGGGCACTATATGACTGTGTTGGGCGACAGCGCCAGCGCCGGCAAGGCGCTCGTCTTCGAGACGGACGGCGCGCACGTCTCGAGTTTCCGGTCGGGCCGGTTGCCAGAGGTGAAGTGGGTGGAGGGATGTAGCTAGAGATCGCGCGATGGCGGGAGTGTTCCTCACAGCAGAATGGCGCTATCTCGCGCTGCTCAATTTCGAGGTTGACCCGGCCGTTCTTACGCCGCTCCTGCCTAGAGGGACCGAGCTCGACAACAGCTCAGGCAGGCATTTCATCAGCCTCGTCGGATTCCTGTTCCTCGACACCCGGGTCCTCGGAGTACCCGCGTTTCTCCATCGCGATTTCGAGGAGATAAATCTCCGCTTCTACGTTCGCCGGAGCGTCGCTGGAGAAGCTCGGCGCGGAGTCGTATTCATCCGCGAGATGGTGTCGCTGCCTCTGGTTGCGGCCGCTGCCCGGCTGACCTACAACGAGCCGTATCGCACGGTACCGATCCGGCACAGAATCGCAAAGACGAAGGGTGGGCTCCAAACAGTCGAGTATCGATTCGGCGGACCTGGCGACGAGTGCCGGTTCGCGCTTCATGTCGATGGAGAGCCACACCCGATCGTGGCCGGTTCGGATGAAGAGTTCCTTTCCGAGCGACCGTGGGGCTACACCACGCAGCGCGACAGCGGAACCATCGAATATCACGTAGAGCACCCCCGGTGGAGTACCTGGTCGAACGCCGGTTGCGAGATTGACGGACCGCTCGGGGATTTCTACGACGAGCCTTTTTCTAGTATACTCTCAGTAGCTCCTGCGTCCGCATTCATCGCCGACGGGTCGGCGGTGGCGGTGCACCTGCCGGAGCGAATCGCTTAACTCCAGCCGTTACTCCCATGCCCGCCACAGTCGAAGCAGCGGATCTCCGCTACCCAGTAGGAAGGTTCAATTGGGACACGCCCATAAAGGAAAGCGATCACGCGATCCTCATTGCCACGATCGCTGAGACACCGGGTGCGCTCCGATCCGCTGTCTCGGGACTGGCACGCGATCAGTTGGAGACTCCGTACCGGCCTGGCGGTTGGACGGTCAAGCAAGTCGTCCATCACGTTCCGGACAGTCATCTCAACGCCTATACGCGATTCAAGCTGGCGCTGACCGAGGACGTGCCGACGATCAAGCCTTACAATGAAGCAGCCTGGGCGGAGCTCGCTGATTCGCGAAGAGTGCCGATCGAGGTATCGCTGGAGCTGCTCGATGCGCTCCACCTGCGTTGGGTGACGATACTCCGATCCATGGACGCCGCCGATTTCCAGCGCGGGCTAATGCATCCGGAGCAGAAAAAGGTACTGACACTGCAGCAGATGCTCGGTCTGTACGCGTGGCACGGACGGCACCACGTCGCGCACATTACTTCATTGAGAAAGCGGGAAGGCTGGTGACGAAGCCCGGGGCGCGGCGTTGATCGATTTCCGCGACCTGACGTCTCGGCGGTCCCGGCACCGCGCTTGCCACACTGACCCATCCAACTCGACGGTGGTGGCGGTGAAAAAAAAGAAAATGAATCCGCGGCGCGCGACCTGGCTGCTGGTCGGCGCGGGCGCCGCGATGGTGACGGGCAGGCTGGTTGAGCGCGGGCTGGAAACAGGATGGCGGGCATGGAAGGGAGAGGATCCGCCCGAGAAACCATGGCGTAGCGGAGAGGCCTGGCCCCAGGCACTGGCGTGGACCGCGCTCTCTGCTGCCGCGGTCGCGACGGCGGAGCTGGTGGCGCGTCGTAGCGCTCACCTCGGCCTCCGCCAACTGACGGGGAAGCGCCTGCCAGCCGGTTTGTGAAGCATTCGCCCGCTTTCCTGAAGCTGGTCGAAGACGCGAAATCCCGGGTCCGCGAAATAAGCGTCGAGGAAACGCGCAAGAAACTTGATGCGGGCTTGGCCCGCGTTATCGATGTTCGCGAAGAGAGCGAATGGGCCGCCGGCCACGTGCGAGGTGCCGAGTACATGGGCCGCGGTGTGCTCGAGCGCGACATCGAACAGCGCATTCCCGACCAGAGCACGGAGCTGATCCTTTACTGTGGCGGCGGTTTCAGATCGGCGCTCTCCGCCGACAATCTCCAGCAGATGGGCTACACCAACGTCGCATCGATGGCGGGCGGGTGGAGGGAGTGGAAGGCCCGGGGTGGGACTGTAGAGGGGTGATTGGTACGTTACTACAAAGTACTTGACAATACAAAGCCAGTGAGCCATTTTCATCACCAGCGGCCGTAGCGACCCGCCCCATTGCCAAGGAGAGGACTGCCGTGCTGAAACTGCTTGTGATGCTTGCTTCGTTCGCGAACTGCGCCGGCGGCCTTGTACTGATCGCGACCTGGGTGTCGATGTGGGAGCGGGTCCCCATCATCGTGCTCTTCATCGGAGCCGCGCTCCTCATTCAGGGAGGCTACACCATTCTATATCTGCAAGGTGATCTCGAACGCTGGAGAGATCTTGCCACCGGTGCGCTCTTCGCCGGCGAGGGACTCTCAGCCTGCGTCGGCGCCGGCGGACTGATTCAGGGAATCATCCACAACATCCAGAACGACGATATGGAGATGGCGCCCGTGCTCGCCGGATTATTGATGCTGACTCAGGCGGTACTTGTGCTGCTCTACCTACTGGCGACGAAGAGACTCCACACTCAAAGCGCAAACTGAAGAGGACCAGCTAGTAGCGTTTAAGCGGAGCGGCCGGGGGCGCCGAGCTGGGGTAGGGAAAAGTCAAATACCCGCTCAGCGCTCCAAGCCGCCCCGCTCAACGCCATTAGCTGGTCGTCTTCATTTTGGTCAAGGTTTGAGCTCTCCATGATCCACCGGCTCCCTTCCTCTCTGCATGAATAGGAATTCGTAGAGGAGCGCAGCGGCCAATCCGCCGGTGATGGGAGCGAACCAGTAAAGCAGCTGCGCCTCATAAATACCCGTTGCGACCGCCGGCCCGAAGGCGCGCGCCGGGTTGAGCGCCGATCCGGTGAGAGGTCCGATGGCGAGAATGACCGCGGCGAGCGTAAAGCCGATCGCAAGTCCGCCGACTTTGGGGCCTCGCAAATCGACTGCAGTGCCGAAGATGACGAACACCAGGAAAAAGGTCCCGATGGCCTCGAGGAGGAATGCCTGGCCGCCGGTGAGGTCGAGGGAGACAGAGAGCCCACCGCCGCGAGTCGCAGCGAACACCGCTTCGGGGAAACTCGCCTTCAACGCATAGCCGGCGACTACCGCGCCCAACACCTGCGCGACGATGTAAAGCGCCGCCATCATCGCCTCGATTCGTCGCGTCACGAGGAATCCGAGGGTAACCGCGGGATTGAAGTGACCGGAGATGCGCATCAGCGCGCTCACCATCACCGCGAGGATGAGTCCGTGTGCCAGCGCAGCTGCGACGAGCCCCGCCGCCACATTACCAGTCAGCCGGGCCGTCATGATTGAACCGCTTCCCACGAAAACAAGAGCGAAAGTGCCGATGAATTCGGCCGAGAAATGACGCCACGCGTCCCGCATTGCTGCCCCCCACGTAAAAGAGTGGTGGCCGCGGGCGCGTCAGTCTCTAGATCACTCGACGCAATACCAGCGCGGCGTTTATTCCGCCGAAGCCGAAGGAGTTCGTGAGGATGTGCTCGACACGCTCCTTCCGCCCCGTACCAGGGAGAAAATTAAGATCGCAGGCCTTGTCCGCAACCTGAAGGTTCACAGTCGGCGGGAGCCATTCGCGCTCTATTGCCAAAGCACATATTGCGGTTTCAATCGCTCCCGATGCCCCGAGTGCGTGACCGTAATAGCCTTTCGTTCCGCTCATTGGGATGCGGTATGCTCGGTCGCCGAGCACCTGCTTGATCGCCAATGTCTCGGTGCTGTCGTTGAGTGGCGTCGAGCTGCCGTGAGTATTCACGTACTCGACTTCATCGGAGGAGATATCAGCGTCCTTCAGGGCGAGTCGCATCGAGCGCGCTGCCTGCGAGCCGTCGGGGCGCGGAGCGGTCATGTGATGCGCGTCATTCGTCGTTCCGTAACCCGCGATCTCGGCGTAGATCTTCGCGCCCCGCGCTTTCGCCCGCCCATATTCCTCGAGGATCATGACGGCGGCACCCTCGCCCATCACGAAGCCATCGCGATCCTTGTCGAAGGGGCGAGAGGCTCTCTCCGGGTCTTCATTGCGCGTCGACATTGCGCGGATAAGCGCGAATGCACCGAAAGTGAGAGGAGCCAGCGGTGCCTCGGCGCCGCCGGCGATCATGATATCGGCGTAGCCGTCGCGAATCTGACGAAACGCGTCGCCGATGGCGATCGTACCGGACGCGCAGCTCATGGCGTTGGTCGAATTCGGCCCCATCGCGCCGAGCTCGATGGCGATGTTGCAGCTGGCGGCTCCGCCGAAAACGGCGAGCGCCAGCGTCGCATCCACCGCGCGAAGTCCCTGCGTCAGATAGACGGCGAGCTGACCTTCAGCGTAGCTCACTCCGCCAAGCGCAGTGCCCATGTTGGCGCCGACGCGCTCCCGATCCTCCTTTGACAAATCCAGATTAGCGTCGGCGAGCGCTAGCTGCGACGCCACAACTGAAAATTGAGCAAATCGGTCGAGACGCTTGGACCGCTTGTTGTCGAGGTGATCCGTGGGGACGAAGTCGTTGACCTCTGCGGCATTATGACTGCGGAATTCGGAAGGATCGAACCGGCTTATCGATCGCACCGCCGACCGCTGCTGTTGAAGTCCTGACCAGAAGCCATCGCTCGTCGTTCCGATCGGAGTGATCGGTCCAATGCCTGTGATTACAACTCTGCGTTTGCTCACTTGTCCCTCAGTTACAGCGTAGAGCGAGACTTCTCCTCGGCAACGGAAGCCAGTCCCGCCAGTGTCCGGGAAGCGATTCCGTGCACAAATACGGGTCCAATCACCCGGGTCGCCGCGAATTCACCAATTACCGGGAAACCCGGTCCATCCCACAAATGCACAATCCGTACGTGCGTTCCGGACGGTGCGGTGTCGAACGTCCACTCGACCTCCATCCCTTTGGTGATACCCTTGATGTGCCGGAATCGGATTGACCGGTGGTTTTCGTCGATCGACATCTCGGAAAGCCACCAGGTAGGCCAATTCACCGGTCGGAGTCCCTTCCGGACAACGAACGGCCTGTACGCCGACATCTCCACGACCCCGCCGCCATCCGAACGGCGGTCGCGGAATTTCACGTACCGGTAGTGAGACAGATGAGCGGGCCACTTCTCTACCTCGGCCGCCAGCGCAAACATCTCCGTTGCCGGCGCGTGAACGTACTGGGAATCGACCTGCTCCATCGCACGGCCGAGCGGCATCGGGCCGAGCTCGAACGGATTAGCGAGATCCTTTCTCATCGCCTCACGGGCGTCCAGCTGGTGGTCACGCGGAATCCACGGCGACGATGCGCTCCGGGCCGCAGCGCAACCGCCTGCTCCACTGTATCGGCGAGCTCCGTCGTGGTGAAACCCCGCATCACGGAGACGACGCCATCGTGGCGGCTAACGGCATGAAATCGGAGGGGAAACGAGAGAATCCACAAACCCGCCGCCGCCAGCCAGCTGCGCCTCAAATCGCTGACGATCACCCGCCGGCGCGCCACCCGGTTCATCTCGCGCAACAGCGTCAGCGCATCGATCTCCGCAAAGTGATGCAGCACCTGCGAGCACATCACTATGTCGACGCTGTCGTCGGCGAACGGCAGACGCAATGCGTCGGCGCAAACCGACACGCTCACCGACTTTCGGCTGGCGATTGCCAGTACACTGGCGGCATCGAGGCCGATTGTCATCAGATCGATGCCTTTCTCTTTTGCGACGGCGCGTGCGCGAAACGGAATGTCTCCGAGCCCCGTTCCTACGTCTAGAAGCGTCCCACACGATGACAGCCCGGCCAGAGCGCCCTGTATTTCATCAATGGCGGAGCTGGTCCCGCCGAACAACGAGTTGGCACGGGCGACGTCAGCCAGGGAGCGAGTAACGATTGCCGGATCGACGTCGGCCGAATCCAGTATCTCGACGCCCCGACGGCGCGCCGGTGTCAAAAGGTCGCGCACATCAGTGCTCGAGCTGTGCGTAGCCGCCGCGATAGTAAAGGAGCGGAGTCCCGGTTTCGGCGCGAGTCGCTTCCACTTCACCAATGATGATGGTGTGGTCGCCTCCGTCCCAGGTGGAGAAGCGATCGCACTCTATCACCGCCAGCACATCGTCGAGCACCGCGTAGCCTCTCCCCGAGCGCGTGAATCCGACGCCTTCGAAGCGGTCGATGTCCACGATCGCAAACCGCCGCGCGAGCTGCTCCTGCTTCGCCGAAAGGACGTTGACCACGAAGCCCTTCGCCGCGGTGAGCGCCGGGTGCGCCGAGGCCGTCTTCTCGATGCAGATGAGTATCAGGGGCGGATCCAGACTGACGGAGCAGAAGGCGCTGACGGTCATTCCGTGATCGGATCCATCTTCTGCCTTCGTCGTCACCACCGTCACGCCGGATGGGAACCGGCCCAGTACGGCGCGAAACTCGTCTTGGCTAACGCTCAATTTGTGAATGCCGGCGAGATGAAGAGATTGAAAAGAAATTTGGGAGTGAGAACCAGCCGTGGCGGCACAAAGTCTCCCGCGACCCCAACGAGCAAGTCGGCCAGGTCCTTCCGGCGCGAAAGAACTTTTGCGGCGTTGTTGAGGAAATATGGATGCGCGATGGACATTCCGACGATGCGCTCCAGTTTCCATTTCCCGCCGAACTCCTGTTTGCGTGCCGTGTCGTAGCCGGAAAGCACGCGGCGCTCGTTCCGATCCTTCCCCCGAAGGGCGTCAAGGAGAAAGGGCGCCAGCAGCTCGCCCCCCCGAAGGGCCGCGTAGATGCCTTCACCGGTGAACGGGTCGAAAAAATCGGCGGCATCACCTACGAGCGCGGCGCCCGGCGCCCACGCCCGGCGGGAAGACGTCGCGAATGGCCCGGTCGCGCGGACCGGCGTAATTCTCTCCGCGCCGGCGAAACGCCGGGCGAGGTGCGGTCGCGCCGCGATCCAATCCTCGAAGAAACCCGCTTTGTCTTCACCCAGCTGCCTGGCGCGGGACATCGGAATGACCACCGCGACGTTCATCCTGCCGCTACCGACGTCGATGATCCCGAAATACCCGTCGTGCTCGACGTGCATCTCGCCGAGGTTGGTGACATCACGAACCTTCGTGTAATGTGCGACGAGTGCGAGGCGGCGCGGCCAGAGGCGGCTCGTTCTCATCAGCCCGAGCCGTCGGCCAATCACGGAGCGCAGTCCGTCCGCTCCTATCACGTAACGTGCGCGGCGCAGGCGCGGCCCGCCATCCGGGCTCATGGTGCCGACTCCTTCGACACGACCGGTTGGATCCCGGACTATGTCGGTGACGCGGACGCCTTCCTCGACGCGCGCACCGGCGCGGCGAGCCCCGCGCAGAACGATTTCGTCGAGGATGGTCCGCCGAAGGGCGAGCCCCTTGTCCCGAAAGCCGCGAAAGCCGTGATTCGCGGCGAACTCTCCGTCCATCACCAGCCCGTTTGGTGCTCGCACCCGCATGCCTGCGAGATGCGCCGGATTGCTGGCCTCGATCTCATCGAGAACGCCCATGTCCGAGAGAATCCGCGATGCCTGGGGACTCAAGTATTCCGCGCAGATCTTGTCCCGCGGAAATCGGGCGCGATCGAGCACCAGCACGTCCGCTCCCTCGCGGGCGAGCGCCCACGCTGTCACCGCGCCGGCGGGTCCACCGCCGACGACGATTACTTCGGCATCGAGCTTGTCGGGCACGCTAGCCAATCGCGCGCGCGACGCGCTGGAACAATCCCATGTATTGCCAGTGAGGTCGCGGCAGGTGCAGCACCGAAGCAGCGCGGGTCAGGTAGGGAAGCACGACCGATCTCGAGTCCGCCGAGAACATGAACCGTGGATGATCCGATGCGAACTGCCTGAGTCGTTTGACGGTCTTCCCGAACTCCAGATCCTGCGAGAAATAAAATGTGGGATCGAGCAGGCTGCTTTCGGCGGGTACCGAGCCTTCGTCGATGGCGATCCGGTGCAAAGTAGTTCCAGGATAGATCCGCAGTCCGACCGTGAGATAGACCGCATCACCCCTGATCAGGCGCCACCGGGCGAAGTGCAGCGTCTCTTCCAGAGTGTGGCGCGTTTCACCGGGACCGCCGACCAGGAAAATCCACAACGTCTTTATCCCGTGACTTTCGACGCGCTCGGCGACCTCGCGAACCTTGGCGGCGTTGAATCCCTTCTCCAGCTTTTCGAGCACCGCATCGCTCGCGCTCTCCGCCGTGATACCAAGAGATCGGAACCCGGCCTGCTTCATTGCGCCGAGCAACTCGGATGACGCGGCAGCCGGCGTGAAGTTGGTGGTGTCGAGCTGGACGCGCAGTCCGCGACGCGTAATCGCATCGCAAACGCGGAGTGCATGTCCCGGTGGCGAATTGAAAGTTGAGTCGACGAAGTCGAAATGGTGGACCCCCGCCCTCGTCTTCAGCTCTTCGATCTCGTCTGCCACCAGCTCGGGGTCGCGGGTGCGGTATCCCCAACCTTCGACGTTGCGATAGGTGCAGTAGACGCACTTGTACACGCATCCGCGCTTGGTCTGAATGGGAACAGTCGCGCCGTGGCGCTGATAGCGGGCGAGATCGATCCAGCGATGCAGGCCGGGCGAGGGCAATGAATCGAGATCCGCATCTTCGCCCGGTGGCGTAAAAGTCACGGTCCCGTTCTTCTCTCGAACCAGTCCGGGTATTGAATGGACAGCGTCTCCCGCGGCAAGCGCCGAGATGAGCGCGACACTTGCCCGCTCTCCGTCGCCGGCCACGGCGTAATCGACGCCGAGGTCGCGGAACAGGGCTTCCGGCGCGACCCCAAATGCGGCGCCGCCGGCGACGATCCGCGCCTGAGGGGCGGCTCCGCGAAGCGCGTGCAGCACCGAACGCGCTTCCGGCGTGTAGTGGCGCAGCGCGATGGCGTCGCTGTTGTCGATGTTGCGGATGGACACGCCGACGATGTCCGGATGAAATGCCTGTGCGACATCGCGGGCTCGGCCCACCGGATCCTTCGCAAAGCACAGATCGAGGAAGCGTACATTGTGTCCCGCTTCATCCAGGGCTGAAGCGATGCATGCCAAGCCGTTGGGAACGACGGGGTAGGGCTGCCGCTCGCGATTGGTGCTGACCAGCAGCACTTTCGCTCCATCGGTTCTTCTTGTCTCAACGCTTGATGTCATGAATTACGAGGACGGCTCGGGCCCATCAGGACAGAAGTAAGGCTACCAGCGCCCCGATTGCCGAACACACGGTGTTGACGGAATCATTGTCGAATCCCGCCAGGCCTCCGGCGGGGCGGGTCGGCGTCCCGCAACGGTGGACGAGACGCTCGGTAGACTCTGCGCATAGGTCGCACCATCGCCGCGCCTGGATCGTGCCTCCCAAAAGGGAATCTGCCAATGAACCAGCCACTCCTCCCACTGTAATCGCGGTGAAAGGCACCGGCCAGTTGGCAAGCGCCGCCACCACGGCGATGAAGAGCGCTCCGGCGACGGCGGCGACGGTCCCGACGAAGGTTACTCCGCCTGATGTTCCCGGTGGGACGCGCTTGCCCGAGACGATTGAAATTGGCGCTCCTCCAGCAAGCGTCCCGATCTCGGTCGCCCAGGTGTCGGCAGCCGACGCCGCCAGCGCCCCGGCACCGATCGCGAACCAGATCGGCGATGGGATCAGGAAATATCCAACCGCCGCGGCGGCGAAGATCCCGCCGTTGGCAAGAACCTGTACGGCATCGCGTTCGCCTCCCTTTTCAACTATCGACGCGATCAGATCGGCTTTCCGTCGCTCACCCAGCTTGGACAGCGCACTTCCCGATGCGAAGAACGCGATGAGCAGAACGCCCCAGCTCCAGCCGGCGGCAACCGCAAGCGTTCCAACCACGACTGCCGCGACGGATCCGCTCGTCGAGAGCGATCGCGTGCGACGAGCGGCCGTGGCTAAAAGCGCAGAGAGTACCGCGCCCACGAGCGCGCGCGCGACCACGTCAGGCCGATGTGATGATTACGCTCGTGATCTCAGGCAGGAAACTCCCCCTTTTGGTTCTTGAAGGCGCCTAGAGGGGCGGTTAGCTTGCGCTCTCCGCTCAGCCAATCAAATGCCCGGCACCGTCAACGCCATCGTCCCCCTCAGCCTGCTCGAAGCAGTGCGCTCCGTCGACATTCCTGAAGGTGGAGAGGACGAGGTCGAATATGTGCAGGAGCATCGTAACAAGCGACTGGGCCTGAGTGATACCGTCATCGCCCAGATCCGGCGGTACAAGGATGCGCTGAAGCGCAATCAGCAGATCGCCATCCATGAAGCGAGCGGTATCGCACGTTTGATCGGCCGTCGTCCGGATGCGGAAGCGATCTTTACACGTGCCGGCAACCTCGTCGCCGATCGCATGTACCAGATGATTTCCGGAAGCACCAGGCAGATCATCCACATCCTTCCCGGCTTTCTGGCGCGTCCGCTTGCCTTCCGGCAGGTAAAGAAAGCCGGTGAAAAATTCCTCGGCGCCAAGGTTCGGCGTGTTGGCGCGTCGATCGTGCTCGGGATAACCGAGTCGGTCACGTACGGCACCGCCCCGAAGGCGATTGGCTGCCTGTACTATGAGTCGGCGCTGCGCGAACTGCTCAGGCTGCTGGTGAATAGCGGTGGCATGATCGACCATGTTCACTGCCGCGAGCGGGGCGAGGATATTTGCGAGTGGCGCGCTGAATGGCGCGCCGTCAAAGCCGCCCACTAACCGACAAGTGCTGGCCGCCGAGTCTCTTCCCGGATTGCAATCGGCGCTCGCGCGAGCGGGACTGGACGGCTGGCTCCTCTACGATTTTCACGGATTGAACCCCGTAGCGGTGGGAATGCTGCAGCTGCCGGGAATGACCACGCGCCGGTTCTTCGTCAACATCCCGCGCGAGGGATCTCCAGTCGCGATAACACACGCCATCGAGCAGGGGCCGTGGATCAACTGGCCGAAGGCGTGGCGCAGGGACAAATACAGCAGCTGGCGAGAGCTCGAATCGCTGCTTGGCGATCTCGTCAAAGGCAAGCGGGTGGCAATGGAGTATTCGCCGGGCGACGCCGTTCCGTACCTCGATCGCGTCCCGGCCGGGGTGATCGAGATGGTGCGGAGCGCCGGTGCAACGGTGGTGTCGTCGGCCGACCTCGTTTCGAGCTTTTATGCCGTCTGGAGCGATGAGCAGCGCACGTCGCACGAGCGTGCGGCACGTGTGGTCTCCGCCATCGGCCAGGACGCGATTCGACTGGCTGGAAGTCGCGCCGACAGCGCGTCGCCAATGACAGAATACGCGCTGCAAACATGGATCAAGGAGAAGTTCGAGGCGGGGGGCCTGGAGGCCGATGATCACGGCCCCATTGTCGCCATCGGACCGAACGCCGCGAATCCGCACTACGAGCCAACGGCCAAAAGCTCCGCGACGATCAAGCGCGGCGACATCCTGCTGATCGATCTGTGGGCGCGCGAAAAAAACGGAGTCTTCGCGGATCAGACCTGGATGGGATCACTCGGTGCCCCCTCCGATCGTGACATGAAGATCTGGCTCGCCGTGAGAGACGCGCGAGATGCCGCGATCTCGCTGCTCCGGGAACGAATCGGCGCACGCGAATCGGTGAAGGGTGGCGAAGTCGACGATGCAGCTCGCCAGGTGATTACCGCTCGAGGCTATGGCGACAGCTTCTTTCATCGCACCGGGCATTCGATCGATCCCCGCGATCTGCACGGGTCCGGGCCCCACATTGATAACCTCGAGACACGCGAGGAACGCGCGCTCATTCCGGGAGTCGGGTTCTCGATCGAGCCTGGTGTCTATCTGGCGGATGACGTCGGGATGCGCAGCGAGGTCAACGGCTTCATCGGCGCCGACGGCCTGCTGGTAACGCCCGCTGACTATCAGAAGGATCTGCTGATCGTTTAGCGCCCGATCAGATCCCACACGCCGGGATCCTCGAGGCCGAGCCGCCACAAGGCGAATGTCTGCACTCCCAGCTGTCTCGCCTCGCGCACCAGCTGCGCCAGAAGATCGCGGTCCGTCACCCAGATCTCCCACCCTTCCGGCGAGACGGCGTGCAATGTCGCCGATGCGTGGTCGCGGGCCAGTCCGATGTTCGTCATCGTCGTCAGCCGCCGGGCATCGTCGTAGCTGATGACTTCGGTCTCTGCATTCCTCCGCCAGCGATAGCCGTAAGTTGGAAAAGCGGCGACGATTCTGGCGGCGCCAACTTCGGCGACACGCGCTCCCAGGTTCCGCATCACCCAATCCGGAGCGGCAATCGGGCCGGCAGGCGATCCACTCCAATGCTGATCGTAGAGCACCGCCATGATGAGATCGGCGGATCCCAGTAGCAGTGCGGCTGGATAGGCGGCGGTGTCTGCCGCCGGGACTGCTATCACCACCGTCGAAACGCCGTGGGCTCGCACCGAGTCGGCGACCGCAGTCGTGACGATGAGGAGTGGATCGAGATCGCGCGGCGTCATTCCTTCGAAATCGATTACGACGCTGCGATATCCTCCGGAATCGACGAGCGCTGCGATCGCGCCGGCGGTAATGGCGGCGACTTGAGGATTGCTGCCGACTCCGCGAATGACTTCGGGATGGAAGCGGCTCCCCAGATACGTGGTGATGAGCGCGGCCTTGCGTGGCGCCACCAATGGCAGGTTGGCGAGGGTGTCCGGATAGAGAAGCACCGGCCGGAAGCTCGTCGTGTCCATTGCGATCCAACCAGTGATCACCTGCGCCAGACTGGATGCATGGCTCACGACCGACGAATCGCTGCGGCGATCCCAGGGACCCGTAAAACCCCAATACGCCGGTTGTCCGCGCGGCTGCGACGGGAGATGCGCGCATGCCGCGATCACCGACAGCAACCCGTGCCGGACCGCGCGGCGACCGAAGTGTGCGATGGAATTTCTCTCTACGCGAAGCCTTGTGCGTGCGCGCTCGACGCGGCAAACTCCGCCGACATGAAACATCTCTCAAGCTACCTCGCGGCGGCAGCGCTCGCACCAGCGGTGCTCGGAGCGCAAACATCGGCTGATCTCGTTGTCACCAACGGTCACATCTACACGGTGGATAACGCGCGTCCGGTAGTATCGGCGCTCGCCGTTCGCGGTGGCCGAATCATCTTCGTCGGCTCCGACGCAGAGGCTACGGCGTTGTCCGGCCCTTCGACGACGGTGGTCGATCTGCACGGCGCCACAGTCGTCCCCGGGTTCACGGATGCGCATGCGCATCTGCTCGGCTTGGGAACCGCCCTGCAACGGGTGAATCTGGCCGGCTCGAATTCGTATGAGGAAGTCATCTCGCGCGTCCAGGCGTGGGCGAAAAACGTGCGTCCCGGCCAGTGGATTCTCGGAAGAGGCTGGGATCAGAACAGGTGGGCGACGAAGGAATTCCCGACCCACGATGCGCTCACACGCGCCTTTCCCAACAATCCGGTGGTGCTTACTCGCATTGACGGCCATGCGCTGCTCGCCAACGCGCGGGCAATCCTGCTGGCGCGGGTGCTGCCTTCGACTGCCGATCCTGCCGGAGGACGAATCATTCGCGCGGCATCCGGCGCGCCGACCGGCGTCTTCGTCGACAACGCTCAGAGCCTGATCACCCGCGCCGTTCCATCGGCCACCCGGACTGACAAAAGACAGGCGATCCTCGGTGCGATCGCCGAAGCGAATCGCTGGGGGCTGACCGGCGTCCACGATGCCGGCGAAGACGCCGAGACCATCGATGTCTTCGAGGAGCTGGCGAGGGCCGGGAATTACAATCTTCGGAACTACGTGATGCTGAGCGATCCCGGCGAGCCGGGCTCGTCCGCCGCTCAACGCAATCCCTACATCCAGCGTGGCCCGCAGAGCGCGCTTTACGACGGACATCTGTGGATCCGCGCGATCAAGCTCTACGCCGACGGAGCCCTCGGATCTCGCGGCGCGGCGCTCCTTGCGCCATACAGCGACGAGCCCACGAACTCGGGACTGCTCGTTTCGCGGCCCGAGCACATCAGAGCGTGGGCGGACCTGGCGCTGCAGCGCGGCTTCCAGATCAATGTCCATGCGATTGGCGATCGCGGCAACCGAATCGTGCTCGACGCCTTCGATGCGGCGCTCAGAAGATTTCCGAAAGCCGATCACCGCTTCCGAATCGAGCATGCCCAGGTGCTTAGTCCTTCGGACATCCCGCGTTTTGCCAAGCTGGGTGTGATCCCGTCGATGCAGGCCACGCACCAGACGAGCGACATGGGCTGGGCCGAGACGCGCGTTGGACCCGAGCGGATTCGCGGAGCTTACGCATGGCGCTCGCTCCTCAACACCGGTGTGATAGTTCCCAACGGAACCGATTTTCCCGTGGAGGAGGTGAATCCTCTTTTGACTTTCCACGCCGCGGTAACACGCCAGGATCCAACCAATTCACCGGCCGGCGGCTGGTACCCGGATCAGAAAATGACGCGCGAGGAAGCTCTTCAGTCGATGACGATCTGGGCTGCCTACGCCGGGTTCCAGGAATCGATGCTGGGCTCGCTGACGCCCGGCAAATACGCCGACTTCGTGGTGCTCGACCGTGACATCATGCGTGTGCCGGACACCGAAATCCTGGGCACCCGGGTAACTTCCACATGGATCGGCGGCAAGCGTGTCTACGGCGGGAATGCGCCTGGTCGAAGGGGTGGTACCGACTGATCCAGCGACGGCACATCGCTTGCCCCTAGGTAAGAAAACTTTTCACATCATCTCGTCAGACATGCTCCGCCGGATTTTCGGCTTATCGATAGTTTTGCTTGCGACGCTCTCCTGCGCCCGCGACGACACCGCTTCAGCGCATCCCCGGAAGGGCAATGGCGCCGACGACGGCGTGCCGCCACGACCGTCAGTCATAGCGGCGCCGTCTCAGCCCTACAAGGTTGCTCCGGTGACGGCGGGAGGAACGGTCAACGGCGCCGTGGATTTCGAGGGTGCGCCGCCTGTTCCCGAGGTTATCCGTCCGTCGGTCGACCAGAACGCGTGCGGAAATTCGATCGTTCAGAAGAATGTCACGCTTTCAGGCACGCGCGTCGGGGGTGCCATCGTCTGGCTCACCGACATTCGCAGCGGCAAAGGATTCCCCCTGGAGCGGCGCTTCGATCTCACCAATAACAACTGCACACTCGATCCGTTCGTGCAGGTGATGGCGACGCAGGGCACGCTCAACGTCAGCAACGACGACCGCGCGCTCAACACCCTGAAATTCATCAACGTCGGAACCGGACAGCTCGTCGGGGTCGCCCCATTCAACGACGATGGAGAAGTCGTACCGGTGGATCGCTTCGCCGAGCCCGCTGAGATCGAAGTCGTCTCTGAGCAGCATCCATGGACGCACGCGTGGATTGCCACGCTGGACCATCCCTATTACGCACAAACCGCGGCCAGCGGCGCATTCACTATCGACAGCGTTCCTCCCGGGAAATACCACGTCCGCGCCTGGCACCCGGCTCTCGGCTTTGCCGATGACAGTGTGACGGTGATTGCCGGCCAGCCCGTGGTCGTGGCATTCAGGATTCGCAAGGCGGCTCCGGACACGCCAACGCGCCCGAGCGGAAACCAATCGCAGGATTCCGCGCGCGCGGCTGGTGTGAGTCCGCCGGCCGTGCCGATCCTGCCAACCGCCTCGAGTACTCCTGCGGCCTCGAGTACGCCGCCGGCTGCAGGCACTTCTCCCCCAGCTGCCCCTTTGCGGCGGCCTTAGCCGACCAGCGCATCTCCTGGCCTGAACTGGCCCCGATAGAGCCGGGAGTAAACGCCTTCGGATGCGAGTAGCTCCTGATGGCGCCCTTCCTCGACGATAAGTCCGCGGTCGATCACCACCAGCCGGTCCGCTCGGAGAACCGTGCTCAATCGGTGGGCGATGATCAACGTCGATCGCGCCCGCAGCAGATCTTCCATGGCGCGCTCGACGAGGCGCTCGCTCTCGCTGTCGAGGCTCGATGTCGCCTCATCGAGAATCACGAGCGCGGGATCCTTCAGAAACACTCGCGCGATGGCAATTCTCTGACGCTGCCCGCCCGACAGCTTGACGCCCCGCTCCCCGACCCGGGTCTCGAAGCCCTCGGGTAACCGCTCGATGAATTCCACCGCGTGAGCTGCCCTGGCCGCCGCGTGAATGGCTTCTTCGCTCGGCTGGGAGCCCTCTGCGCCGATGCCGGCATAAGCGATGTTCTCCCTGATCGTACCGCTGAAGAGCGTCGGCTCCTGCGGAACGATTCCAATGGCGCCTCGCAGCTCTGCGAGAGACAGATCGCGGATGTCGATTCCGTCGAACGTGATCCGCCCGGAAGTGACGTCCCAGAACCTTGGCAGCAGGGAAGCGATGGTGGTTTTGCCCGCGCCACTCGGTCCGACGAGCGCTACCACTTCGCCGGCTCCGATTCGAAGCGAGACATCCTGCAACACATCCGGCAGAGCCGGGTTGTAGCGGAAGGCTACTTTCTCCATCACTACTTCACCACGGAGCGGCCGCGTCAGCTTCACCGCAGCTACTGGTTCCTTCACCGCGGACTCGGCCTCGAGCAGATCGAAAACCCGACGCGCGGCACCGACCGCCTCCTGATACGCGCCGAAAAGCGACGCCAGTGATCCGACCGCTCCCGCCACGTAGAGCGCGTACAAAAGAAACGATACAAGTGCACCGGCGGTGAGATTTCCCGCGAGAACCTGACGACCGCCCTGCCACAGCACCGCGACGACACCGCCGAATCCGCAGAACGTGAGAATGCCGAAAAACGTTCCGCGGATACGGGCTCGACGCAACGCCGCATCTATCACCTGGTGAAGGTGCGAGCCGTAGCGGCGAACTTCCTCCGCTTCAGCTGTATAGCTCTGGACCGTCTTGATTTGAGAAAATGCTTCGTCCGCGGTGCCCGTCGCCTCGGCGATTCTGTCCTGGACGCCCGTGCTCGCCCTGCGCAGCGCGCGACCGAAAACCATCGCCGCGCCGACCACGATTGGCACCACCGACAGTGTTGTCGCGGTCAACCGGCTGTCGGTGATGCTGAGTAGTATGATTCCACCGATCAGAAACAGCGTCTGCCGCGCGAACTCGGAGAGGTTATAGCTGAGAACCGTCTGCAGGACCGTCGTGTCCGCGGACAACCGGCTCGTCAGTTCACCGGTTCGTCGCTCGGTGAAGAATCCGGGAGACAGCCTGACGAGATGCGCGAATAGATCTTCCCGCAATCCGGCGATCACGAGCTCCGACGTCGAGGTCAGGAAATAGACCTGAATGAAGTTGAGCACCGCCTGAATCGCGAACAGAGTAAGCAGGCTCAGCGCGATCTTGTTCAGCAGCGCCCCGTCGGCGGAGATGAACGCCGCGTCGAGCAGGTGCCGGACGATCTGCGGAAATGCGAGTGCGATGCTGGCGCTCGCCAACAGGCACACGAACGCGATCGCCAGCCGCCACAGGTATGGCCTTATCCTCGGCAACAATCGTCCGAGTGGGCGCGGTGACGAAACGGCCTGCTGCGCGCGCGGGGTAGGGCGCTGCGCGGAGACCGCAAATGGCGGAGGGGACGTCACGCGCCGAGGACCTTGCGATCGATGACCATCGCCAGAAAAAGGAGGGCGAGGTAGAGCAGTGAGAACTTGTAGACCTGCCAGGCCGGCTTCGTCCACTCCTTCGCGGTCAGAATGCGTATGACGCCTGCCAGCAGAATCACTCCCAGTACGAGCGCCGAGACGAAGTAGATGAGCCCGAACGCGCCGAAGGTGAATGGGAGGAGCGTGAATGCAATGAGGATCACATTGTACCAGAGCATCTGCATCATCGTCTGGCGCTCTCCCCACACCAGCGGCGCCATCGGAATGCCGGCGCGCCCGTAGTCACGCTGCTTGAGCAGTGCCAGAGCCCAGAAATGGGGCGGCGTCCAGAAAAAGATGATCAGAAAAAGGTAGACCGCCGTCAGGTCGATGGTGCCCGTCATCGACGCCCAGCCGACGAGCGGGGGAAACGCGCCCGCTGCGCCGCCGATCACAATGTTCTGCGGCGTCGTCCGCTTGAGCCAGCGCGTGTAGACGAAGACATAGAAGTAGAATCCGCCGAGTGCGAGAAGCGCGGTGAGAACGTTGGTGAATCGCGCGAGAAGAAATGTCGCGGCGGTCGCCAGCGCCACCCCGAACGCCAGCACCTCTCTCGGTCCCATCCGACCGCTTGGTATCGGTCGAAGGCGCGTGCGTGACATCTGGGTATCGATGTCGCGGTCGAGGTACATGTTGACCGCGTTGGCGCCGCCGGCCATCAGATAGCCGCCGACGAGCACGACGACGACGAGCAGCCAGGTGGGACTGCCGGCGACGAACATGGGCGCGACCGTCGTCACCAGCAGCAGCGAGATGATGCGCGGCTTGGTGAGCATCACCATGTCGCGGAGGAGCGACGGCTGCGTTTGTTCCTGCGCGGTGACGTCCATCAGGTGCTCACGCCTTCGGGTGTGGCGAACTCGCCGCGTGACGGCGACTCGTAGACGATTCTCTCGATCTCCGTCATGGCGGCACTGCCGGTGGCGAGCGCCGTGAGCGCCACTACCGCGATCCAGAGGGCTGTACCGAGGGCTTGATGTACTGAACGCAGCCCCGCCGGCAGCTGCAACTCCACCATCGCCGCGGCTACCAGGACCTGCAACAGAACCACGCCGAGGGCGGTTGTAGCGGCGATGCTGACCGCCCGCGTCTCGGCGCGACGCCTGACGCCGGCGACGATGCCGATCAAATGACCGAGCAGGAGCAACGCGATCACACGATGCGTTATCTGGATCCAGAGCGGAGCTCCGTGCACGGAGATAGTGCGGCACCACGGGAAACCCTGGCAGGCCGCGGCTGCTCCCGGAGTGTTCGCGGTGAGCGCGCCGAACACGAGCGCCGCGAACGTCAGCGCCACCGCGCCGCGGCCGGACCTCACCGTACGGGAATACCGCGCTGGAACCGAGCGCGCGCCGAGGCCGCCCGCGCGCACGACCACAACCGTGAGCACGGCCAGAAGCGACATGGCAATCGCCAGGTGCGTTACGACGACGAACGCATTGAGCTCCATCTTCACGGTGATGGCGCCGAACACCGCGGCGACGAGGACCAGCAGCAGCGCGAGCAGCGCGGGGCGGAGCGTACCACCGCGACCACCGATTCCGGGCTCCGCGCGCTTGATCAAAGCCACTATGACCAGAGCGATGATCGCGATCGAAAGGGCCGCCGCGCCGTAGCGGTGCGAGATCTCGACCAGGAGAGTCGGTGCATTGTGGGCGGGCGTGAACGCGCCGTAGCAGTCCGGCCAGTGATCGCCGCAGCCCAGCCCCGATCCGGTGATGCGAACGATCGCTCCAAACACGACTTGTGCGAATCCCAGAAGGAGCGCCAGGTAGCCGAGTCTTCGAATCAGCTGCATTAGGGGTGCGGCTCCGATGCAGGCATTGGCATCTGATGACTCATTTGCGAATGGTCCATCCCCGACATGTGGGCTTCATGAGCCTCGACTCTTTTCCAGGTCGCGACGAGCACGGCCGACAGAGCAAGCGCGGGAACGATTGCCCACGCCAGCTCACTGCCCCGCGAAGCACTCGGAACCAGCTCGGATTTGTTGGCGGGTTTGGCAGCAAAGGTGGATCGCAGAATCGCGATCTCCGCTACGATGCAGGCTGCCGCAGCAATCCAGAAGATTGTCTCAGCCAGCGGCTGATTCATTTATAAGAGATGAGATGAAACGACGCGCATGGTAACCGGTGCGCTCACGAGTTTGCGTCGCGTGAACTTTTCGCGCACATAAAGCTACTCCCGGTCGGGCCTCCTTTGCACTACCGTATGGTGATGGCAGACCCTCTCCTCGCCGAAGAGATTTCAGAGCCTCCGCGCACCGACTCGCAGTTTACCCGCGCGTCGTCGCTGCCGCGGCGGCTCGGATTATGGAGCGCCGTCGCCGTTCTCGTCGGGTCGACAATCGGTTCCGGAATTTTCCGCTCGCCCGCGGGAATTGCCGACAAGCTTCCCGGACCCCTCCCGCTGCTGGCGATCTGGCTCACCGGGGGGATTTTTGTTTTGTGCGGCGCGCTGACTCTCGCCGAAGTGGCCGGCGCGTTCCCGCGCACCGGTGGCGTGTACGTGTTCATCCGCGAGTCCTGGGGCAGACTTCCCGCTTTTCTCTTCGGCTGGTCGGAGCTCGTCATCATCCGCGCGGCGGCGCTTGGCGCGATTGCCACGACGTTCTCCGAATATTTCCAGAGAGTGATGGGTCACGACCCGCGGGTCGAGCCGTACAGCACCTACGTCCACTACATCGCCGCGGTAGCGATCGTGCTCACGGCGACCTTCAACTACGTCGGGATCAAGTGGGGGTCGCTGGTCCAGAACCTGACGACGCTGGCGAAGACCGGCGCTCTGATCCTTATCATAATGTTGGCGCTCGCCATCGGGCTCCCGCAGACCGGCGGCCATTTTTCCCCCGCGGTGCCGCCGGGAAGTTTTTCAGCCGGGCGCTTCGGTCTGGCGCTCGTGTCTGTGCTCTGGGTCTATGATGGCTGGGCGGACGTCAGCTTCGTCGGCGGAGAGGTGAAGGATCCGGAGCGAAACCTTCCCCGGGTTCTTATCTACGGCACGCTGATCATAATCGCGCTCTATCTGCTGGCGAACCTCGCGTATCTGTCGGTGCTGCCGGTGGAGCAGATCAGACAATCCAGGCTCGTCGCCGCCGACGTTGCCGACAAACTGATCGGCCCCGCGGGTGTCGCATTCGTCTCTGTTGCCGTAATGATCTCGACGTTCGGGACACTCAATGGGTCGGTGATGACTGGATCGAGGATTCTCTTCACCATGGCGGCCGATGGGCTTCTGTTTCGGCCGGTGGCGATCGTTGACCGGAGATTCAAGACTCCCGCCGTCGCCATCGCCCTCAGCGCGACTCTCGGAGTCGTTTTTGTTCTGGCTGGGACCTTCGAGCGGCTGGCGGACACTTTTGTCACCGCGATCGTGCCTTTTTACGCACTGGCGGTGGGGGCGGTTTTCGTTCTACGCCGCCGAAGCGACTACCATCCGCCGTTCCGCGTGCCGGGCTATCCCGTTGTGCCAGCAATCTTTATCGTTGCCACGATCCTGCTTCTCGGCAACGCCATCATCGACCCGGCCAGTCGCGTCGCGACACTCGCCGTGCTGGGCGTAATTCTCCTCGGGATTCCTATTTTCTTCCTCACAAAATCGCGACGAGCGGCGAACGACAGCTAAAAAACGGTGGGTGTAAAAGTCGTTGCCGAGCGGTGACAAAATTCTCTTGCTCCGCGCGAGACCACACCGCTAGTTTTGGGCTTCCCTCCATCCCTTTTTTTCCCCAGAGACAACATGCTCAAGACACGTCTGTTTTTGACTGTCGCTATGGCCTTGGCACTGGTGACCGGAGCTTCTGCTCGTCTCCTTGCGCAAGGCATCACGAGCGGAGCGGTCAGCGGTACGGTTACTGACCCGAGCGGAGCGCCAGTCGAAGGCGCCCAGGTTCAGCTCAGGAACGCCAGAACCGGTGCCAATGCCGGCGCCGTCAGTCGCGCCAACGGCACATTCTCCATCTCGGGCGTCGAGCCTGACCTCGGTTATACCTTGATCGTCCGTCGCATTGGTTTCGAGCCGATCACGCGCGACAACATCAACGTCAGCCTCGGCCAGACCACGCGCTCGGACTTCGCGCTCAAGCAACAGAGCACGGTCCTCGAGACGGTGACCGTTTCCGCCGAAGCAACGCCGGTGATCAACCCGAGCAAGACCGGAACGGGCACGACGATGGGCGATTCGCTCCTCCGTCGCCTCCCGACGCTCAATCGCAACTTCGCCGATTTCGTGACGCTCGTCCCGCAAGTTTCGACGTCGACCGGCGTCGGCCTTTCGGGCGGCGGCGTCAATATTCGTCAGAACGCGATCCAGATCGACGGCGCCGCTTCGGGCGACTTGTTCGGCATTGGAACCACCGGCCAGCCCGGCGCGCAGGCGAACGCGAAGTCCATTCCGCTCGACGCAGTGAAGGAGTATCAGGTGCTTCTCTCGCCGTTCGATGTCCGTCAGGGAAATTTTGGCGGACTGTTGATCAACGCCGTGACGAAGACCGGAACGAACGAATTCCACGGGACGGCCTACGGCTACACCCGGAATGAGAATCTTACTCGCAGCCAGCCCTACCTCAACGAGTTCAAGCAGCAGCAATACGGCTTCTCAGTGGGCGGGCCGATCATAAAGGATCGCCTTTTCTTTTTCGTGAACCCCGAGTGGCAGAAGCAGCGCACGCCGGCAACGGGATCATACATCGGATCGCCGGATCAGTTCGTCAACAGCGCCGATGTCACCGCATTCGCCGACACGCTCAAGAACCGATACGGTCTCAGCGACCCCGGCACCGGTGCCCAGGTAATCAAGCAGAATCCGCTCACCAACGTTTTTGGCCGGGTTGACGCGTATCTCCCCGGGTATACTCGCCTTGTTCTCCGTCACAACTACGCCGCCGCTGACAACACCACTTTCAGCCGCAGCTCGGCGACGTCTTCCAATCCGCTCTTCGGACTTACGTCTAACGCTTATCTCTTCAGTTCGAAGACTCATTCGTCCGTCGCTGAGCTGTTGACGAATTTGCCGAATGGGGTCTTCAACGAGCTGTTGCTCAACCTCACCACTACCAAGGATTTCCGGACAATTCCGGTGACCTTTCCTCAGGTAACGGTTCGCCAGTTCGCCAGATCCACCGATCCGACCGTGACTGATGTGTCAATGGTTGCTGGCACCGAGGCGTCCTCGCAGGGAAATTCGCTCGATCAGCGGACCTTCGAGCTAACCGAAAATCTGACGATTCCGATGGGAGCCCATCACGTCACCTTTGGTACCAAGAATTTGTTCTACAGGCCTATCAACTTGTTCGGCCAGAACTCGATGGGAAGCTGGACCTTCAACAACATGGCCGCGTTGACCGCCGGTACCCCGTCGAGCTACTCAGTTAGCGCGCCCTCGGCGACTGATCCGGCCAACGGCCTCGCCACCTTCCGCGCGAACATGTACTCGTTCTATGTGCAGGACGCATGGAATGCGACTGAACGGCTTCTTATCAGCGGCGGACTTCGGGTCGAGAAGCCCCGTTTCCTCGACACGCCGCCGGAGAATCCGTCAGTGTTGGCGAACTACGGTCGCAGCACCTCGGCGGTCCCAAGCCGTCGCACATGGTCGCCACGCTTCTCGTTCAACTGGGATGCGACCGGTGACCAGCGGAACCAGCTGCGTGGTGGCTTCGGCTACTTCACCGGCACTCCGCCGTTCGTCTACCTCTCCAATGCTTTCGGTAACTCGGGCTTGAGCGGCTACGCGTCCTTGACCTGTGGAGGCACACCGGCCAATCAGGGCACAAATGCGACGTCGACGCTTCCGCCGGCATTCAACGCGGCGAACATCGCCAGCCCGCCGACTTCCTGCGCGCCGTTCACCCCAGCTACTGGTCCGGTGCGTCCGGGCGCGACGACCGCCGCCAGCTCCAACATCGCGACGATCGAT
>DASYIM010000018.1:0-13884 GCA_035997625.1 Gemmatimonadaceae bacterium | reverse complement strand
TTGAATGCGTACCTGCCGCAGTTCTCCGGCATGCTCGACAACTATTGGGGAAGAAACGGAATCCATCTGCATAGTGACTATGTGGGTGTGGTAGTACTCATGCTGGCGGGATTGGCTTTCTCCGGACTTCGTAGTGATCCGCGTCGCAAGCAGATCATCTTCTGGTCGATCGCTCTGTTCGTGTCGCTGCTCTGGTCGCTCGGCAGCGCGACGCCGTTCTATCAGATTCCTTACGCCCTGATCCCAGGTACCAAGTACTTCCGCGCGCCGGCGACGATCTTCTTCGTCGGCACGCTGGCAATCGCCTTCCTCGCTTGCGTCGGAACAGAGCGATTCCTTCGACTCCGGGTGTCGCGCCGATACGTTATCGGCTGGCTGATCTTCGGCGGACTGATGGCCTTGCTGGCCTCCCTGGGAGGACTGACCAGCGTCGCCGAGTCCTTCGCCGATCCTCGGTTGATCGATCGGGTCCAGGCGAACAGCGGCGCTGTATTTCTCGGAGCGTGGCGATCGTTCGGTTTTGTCTTGCTGGCCGCAGGGCTCTGGTTCCTGCTCGATCGGGGCAGGATCTCAGCGAAGGGGGCGGCATGGGCGATCGTGGCGCTGATGGCTGTCGACCTTTGGACGGTCGAGCGCATCTACTGGATGTTCTCGCCCCCGGCGAAGGTGCTTTACGCCAGCAATCCAATCATCGAAACGCTCAAGAGTGAGCCGCAGCCCGTGCGAGTGTTCGCTTTCCCGGTGCGGCAGCCGACGGGCCCGGACGCAGTACTCACCGGCGACGCTCTGATGACCCACCGGTTGCGCAACGTGCTCGGATATCATGGAAACCAGCTGGGTCGCTACAACGACCTGGTCGGACTGAACTCCGAAGACAATCGGCTTTTCACACCCAACATTCTGCAGCTGACCAACACGAAGTACTTCCTGACGAACATCCCGGAGCTGCCGTTCGTGGGAAATACCACGCTGGTGAAGGGGCCCGTCGTCGACGCTTCGGGCGACACGCTCTATCTATACCGGTTGAATGCGGAGAACCCGTACTCGTGGGTGACGCCCGTGGCGGTGAAGGCGCCCGATGACCAGGTGCTGGCGACGATTCTCAACCCTCGATTCGACGTCAAGCGTGCCGCACTGTTCGACACGTCGGCGCAAATCACCGCCGCGCAGAACGTCCAGTCGCTTCCAGCGGCGTTGCCGGTAACTGCCAACGTCAGGAAATACGAGGCGGGAAGGGTCCAGATCGATCTCAGCGCCCCGGCGCCGGTGGGTTCATCGCTGATTGTCTCCGAGAATTACTATCCCGGTTGGGTAGCGACCGCGGATGGGAAACCCGCGCGTCTCGGTCGTGCCGACTATTCGATGATCGGTGTAGAGTTGCCCCAGGGAGTCCGTACCATCGATCTCCGCTTTACAAGTCCCGCCTACGAACGCGGCAAGGTCATCACCTGGGTAGCGATTGCGCTCGGATTTCTGATGCTCGGCGCCGGAACGTGGCGTGATCGGAGAAGCCTTGCCTGATCGCGCGCTGGTAATCGTTCCGACGTACAACGAGCGCTTCAACATTGCACGCCTCATCCCGGCGGTCCTGGCGCAGGATCCATCGCTCGAGATACTGGTGGTGGACGATGCGTCGCCCGATGGCACCGGTGGGGTGGTGGATGCGATCGCCGCCAACAACAGTCGGGTTCATATCCTTCACCGCGAGGGAAAGCTGGGGCTCGGTACGGCCTACATCGCCGGATTTAGATGGGCGCTGGAGCGGAAATATGATCTCGTTTTCGAGATGGACGCCGACTTCTCCCACAACCCGGAACGCCTGCCGGAGTTTCTCGATGCGGTAAAGGAGGGCGATCTCGTCCTCGGATCCCGCTACCAGGGCGGTCGCGTCAATGTTGTGAACTGGCCAATGAGCCGGCTTTTCCTGAGCTACGCCGCCAATATTTACGCGCGCGGGGTGACAGGACTTCCGGTCTCCGACACCACCGGCGGGTTCAAGTGCTTCCGCAGGAACGTACTTGAATCGATCGATCTAACTTCAGTCAAATCCAACGGTTACGCGTTTCAGATCGAGATGTCGTTTCGCGTCTGGAAGCGCGGATTCAGGATCGTCGAGATTCCGATTATCTTCGTCGATCGCACCGAAGGCGTCAGCAAGATGTCGAAAAAGATCGTCCGCGAGGCAATATGGATGGTCTGGCGTCTGCGCTGGTGGAGTCTGACCGGGAGGATCTGATGGCGGCTCGACTCAAAGGCCAGCATTTCTACAAGATGACCGGGTCGGGGAACGATTTCGTCGTTTTCGATTCGACGGATGGCGCGGCCGCGCACCTTGAGGATGGCGAGACAATCAGAACGTTGTCCTCGCGGGGCACCGGCGTGGGCTCCGACGGAGTCGTCTTCCTGGAGAAGCTCGGGGACGGCGATATCCGTATGCGCTACTATAACAGCGATGGATCCGAGGCCTCGCTTTGTGGGAACGCCAGCCTTTGCTCCACCCGCCTTGCTGTTGAGCTTGGCTTCGCTCAGGCCGGCGGGTTCATTCTCCAGACGGCCGCAGGGGCGCTACGCGCCCGCATTCGGGATAACCTTCCGGAGGTCGACCTCGATCCAGTCCATGAAGTCAGGCCGGACGCCAGCGACCTCGGCATGCGCAAAGGGGAACGGCGCCTGGGGTTCGCCTTGGTCGGGGTCCCGCACGTCGTCGTCGAGATCTCCGATATCGAGGACGCCGACGTCTCAGGTCGAGGGTCCGAGCTCAGGAATCATCCTTCGCTAGCCGACGGCGCGAACGTGAACTTCGTGGCCAGAAAAGCCGACGGAAGCTTTACTTACAGGACCTTTGAGCGCGGTGTGGAAGGCGAGACCCTGGCCTGCGGAACGGGCGCTGTGGCAACCGCGATCATGCTTTCCGACTGGGGCGAAACGAGCAGGGAAACGGTCCTCTGGACCCGGTCATCGCTGCCATTGACCGTCACCCTCAAGCGGGATGGCGACGTCTGGCTCCCGTCGCTCCGCGGCGAAGGACGGATCGTTTTCGAGGGTGAAATCCGCGACCTCGATTGACAGACTGTCGCTGCGAGGTCGACCAACTGTCGGGGGCCGCCCGCCTAAAGCGTTTTCTCAGATCGCACCCATAATCATAGCCCAGCCTTACGGTTGAGCAGGGCTGGCGTGGATAGATCGGACTTCTCCACACTTATCCAGTGGTGGTAGTTTACATAACATATCTTATACGCACCTATGATGGATGAGAACGAAATGGTTCCCCAGTCAGGTTGAACCCAATGAAAAAGGCCGCACGAATGCGGCCTCTCTCAAGCTGATGCGGTCGTCGGGAGAGCTTTGATCAGGTCTTCATTGGAGCTGCCTCGAGCTCTCCCAATCTGATGCGGGCTTCGGCGGCCATTGGACCGGCCTCGTCCTTCGAGAGCTCGGTCCAGAGCGCCTTGGCTTCCGCCAGCTTGCCAGCCGCCGCATAGCTCCTGGCCGCCGATGCCTGATACTCGGCCTTGTCCACCGGAAAGCGACTTGCCTCCGCTGCGAGCTTGTACTGCTCAGCTGCGTTCGCAAAGTCCTTCAGTTCTTCGTAACCGCCGGCTTCCAGCAGATGGACCGATGCCTTGAAGTCACCAGGCGCCTTGGACTCGGCTTTCTTGAGCGCGTCGATGCCTTCCTTGTACTTCTTCTGGTCATACAGCGCCTGCGCCAGGGACAACGCTGCCTGGGTGCCGGCGGTGGTACCTTCGTACCGGTTTACGACCTTTTGAAGGTCCGATACGGCAAGAGGCATGTTCCCCGCCGCGGCTGACTGCCGGGCCTGGAAATAGGCCGCTTCGGCGCGCTGCGACTTGATCGATTGCGAGCGCTCGTAGAACCACACGCCAGCCACGAGAACCGCCACGACCGCGACCCCCCATGTGACCTCTTTCTGGTGGAGGGTGAACCAGTCAGCCAGAGACTCCTGGTCGGCGCCGAGACGCTTGCGCGGTGGGACGTTGGGTGTCGTCATTTCCTAATCTGCTTTAGGGTTTTGTGGAGCATCGAGAAAGTGCCCCCGGGGTGACTCGAACACCCGGCCAACGGTTTAGGAAACCGCTGCTCTATCCACCTGAGCTACGGGGGCCAGACCACCAACCCGGGCTGAATGCAGGCACAACCGGGTGATACTGGGGGGCAATTTACCGTGAGCCCGTCCGATCTAAAAGTGTAGATCCGCCCTTCCCAACCAGCGCTCACGGAAGGCTCAGCCCGACGGGTTTGCTACGGCGCGTTTACGACCCGCCCCTTGCGCCTGCTTCTGGAAATCGCCGCTGCCGTCACGACCGCAACCAGTGCCAAGGTCCACGCGACGCCGAGGTCGAAGGGGTCGAGGTCCCATTTGAGGGCGAGCCGGAACGATCCTAGAACCGCGACGTAGCAAAGAACCAGGAAAAGAATTCCCCTCAGCGCCAAGTTCGTCAGTCCACGGAGTACTACCAGCCCGGCGATCGAGACGACGGAAAAGATCACGGCGGCCAGAGTGACAAGAAGCAGCTTCATCCAAAGACCTCGCTTTGAAAGTTCGCGGTGCTAGCGCACGATTTCGAACGGCGTCCGCAACGAAGAGGTGTCCACTTCAGGGAGCCTCCGGATCTCCTCCACCCGAGCCCCTCTCGGCCCAGTCCGCACGGCTTCCTCAAACTTGCCCAAAGCATCTCGCGAACCACCTGCGGCGAGCTCGACCTGCCCGTCTCGATCGTTCCTGACCCAGCCGGCGAGTTTCAGCTCATTGGCTTTCTCGACGACAAACCAACGGAAGCCAACTCCCTGCACGCGGCCGACCACCTCCAGATGGATGCTCTCCATCCGGGTTTTAGCGCTTAATGCCGAACAGCGCTGCCAGCGAGGCCGCGATCGATCCAGGGTCAGTGGGAGTCCCACTAATCGGTACCTCGCCCTCCCGGATTCGTTGGGCGATCTGATCCAATGCGGATGCGATTGCCTGCGCAGGGGTTGGGCGTATCGACTTCGAGCGAGGCGCTTCGGCGTCCCAGTCGGTCGAGGCCCATGCGTTTGAGGCTTCCGTGTCACCGGAATCACCAAGAGCCGCAGCCGCCCGCCAGTCATACTGCTGCCAGTCGGTTTCGCCCCATTCCGCCGCAGCGCTATCGGGTTCAGCGTCAGCCGCGAGAGGTACCGCGAATCCAGACTCTCCGCCCTCCGGGGGAACTGCGTCCGCCGCAAAGTCCCCGACCGGCGGCAGCGAATCGATAAAGTGCTCGACGGGTGGCAGCTCGTCTTCGTCGAAGCCACGATCTTCTGATGCCTCGTCGTCCATCGTTTCCGCGGTGCGAGCATACATGGGGGGAGCCGCCCGGTCGAGGAAGGCCTCGATCGGTGGGATCTCCCCTTCATACTCTGGGTGAAGCGAAGACATTCCCTCGCGGTCAGCGCCGGGCACGAACGGCCGTGAGATCGCAAAATCGGCGAGTGCGACCGGCGGCTGCGCCCGAGTGGGAGTAACGCGTGGAACGAATGGCCGTTGTTGAGAATGCTGCACTACATCCCCTCCCAGCTGTATTTCCCTACGAGCGGCACAAAACGCACCGGCGCGATTTCTTCTCCGTCGAGCTTGTCTCCATGCCGCGTGAACATGTAGAGAGTCTGCTCGTCCCGGTCGCCGAGTGGAATCAGTACCCTCCCGCCTTCCGTGAGCTGTTCGAGATAGGTAGAAGGCACTTCGGGTGCGCCCGCGCCGACGAGTATAGCATCATACGGCGCGTACTGCCGCCAGCCCAGTGTCCCGTCGCCAAGCAAAAAGGAAATATTGCGCGCACCGATCTGCTGAATCGTTTCGCGCGCCTTGTCGAGCAGCGCGGGAATTCGTTCAATGGAAAAAACTTGTCCCGCAAGCTTGGAAAGCAGCGCCGTCTGGTAGCCCGAACCGGTTCCGATCTCGAGCACCTTCTCGTTTCCCTTGAGCTTCAACAGCTCGAGGTATCGAGCGTGAATCGAGGGCTGTGAGATCGTCTGGCCGCTTCCGATCGGCAGCGCTGAATCCTCGTAGGCGCGATGACGCACGCCCGTCGGCACGAACAGGTGACGAGGTACCTCGTCGATCGCGTGGAGGACGGCGAGATCCTTGATTCCCTGCTCATGCAGCAGCTCTACCAGCCGCCGCCGTGGACCGCGGTATTCGTGCTCTACGGTTGCTGCCACCACCTCTCCGCCGAGGCGAGCATTGCGTGGTGAGTGAGATCGAGATGCAAAGGCGTTACGGATATATACCCCTCTTGAATCGCGCGAAAGTCGGACGTCTCCTCACCCGACCAGGCAATCGAGCCACCACCAATCCAATAGATCTGCCGACCCCATGGATCCTGCATCGGCTTGAGGGAGTCCGAATAAACCCGCTTGCCAAGCCGCGTCAGCCGAACGCCCAGGATATCGTCGCCCCGCAAAGGGGGCAGGTTGATATTGAGCAGGGTGTTCGCTGGGAATGACGGCAGTGATAAGACGTGCTTCAACAGGTCGCGCAACGGAGCGATCTGATCCCTGAGCATGCTCACATCAGCCCGGAGGTCTCCCCCCGCAAAGGAAATGGCCACCGACGGAATGCCGAGTGACAGTCCCTCCATCGCTGCGGCGACGGTGCCGGAATAGAGCACGTCCTCGCCCATGTTCTGACCGTGATTGATGCCGCTCAACACGAAGTCAGGCCGTTCCGGCATCAACGCTTCCACCGCCAGCATCACGCAATCGGTCGGCGTGCCATCGACCTGATACCTGCGCTCACCGCGCTCGATCGGACGAATCGGGTGATGCAGCGTCAGAGAATGGCTGGTCGCACTCTGTTCGCGATCAGGCGCAACGACGGTTATCTCACCGAGGGGCTCGGCAGCCTCGATCAGGCACGCCAGGCCCTGGGCAAGAATGCCGTCGTCGTTGGTGCAAAGCAGTCTCAACGCTTGAAGATCCCCGCGCGGTGGCGCCAAAGAACCTTTATCACCAGCCACGCGTCGCGGAACTCGCGGAAATAACTTGGCGATCCGTAAATGGTGGAGATAGGCACATTGACCGTCGTGAATCCTGCGCGCGCTGCTCGAATGATGAAATCCGTCTCGAACTCGTAGCGATCGCCCACGGCATCGACCTTCCGCAACACCTCCGCTTTCATGGCCCGGTAGCCCGACTGACTGTCGCGAACTTTGCCGCCCGACACCGCGCGGGTTGCGGCCGACGAAATCATGTTGGCGATGCGCCGATGTTTGGGGACTGCCTTGCCCGACAGATCACGCGTGCCGATCACGATGTCGGCGCGGTCCAGAGCGCCAACGATCGCCGTGGCGAAGGCCGGGTCGTGCTGGCCGTCCGAATCGATGGTGAGCACCGCCGCGGCGCCCTTCTTCAGCGCCGCGGCAAATCCGGCCCGCAACGCTGCTCCCTTCCCGCGATTCTGCGCGAATTCGATGGTCTCGTCGGCGACGGTTTTCATCAGCTGACCGGAGCCATCCGTTGACCCATCGTCAACGCCGATGATCAAGGCTTTGGGGAGCGTCCGTCGAACTCCTTTGACCACGTTGGCCAGAGTGGGCTCGGCGTTGTACGCCGGTACGATCACGACCAGTGGCTCTATCAAGTTTCGATTCCTCTCTCTTTGTCCTCGACTTGACCGTCGAGAATAGCCAGAATCGAGCGCAGCTCGCTCTCCATTGACTCGACCGCCTGCGAATCCAGTGCCGCTCGTGCCACCGACCTGAGCTCGCCACTCTTCCGGTAGTCGTCGATTTTCTGGCGCGCGCCGTCGATGGTGTATTTCTCCGTGTAAAGGAGTTGCTTGACCAGCATGATGAGCTCTATCTCCCGCCGCTGGTAAACGCGATTTCCCGAGCGATTCTTGGCCGGGTGGAGAAACTTGAACTGACTCTCCCAGTACCGTAGCACGTGGGGCTTGAGGTCGGTCAGCGTGCAGACATCGCCAATGGAAAAGAACTCCTGCACCGGTTCCTTCGCTTTCATCGATCTACCTCCGCTCGGAGCTCTCTCGTCATGAGTGCGCCAATCGCGTTGCGAGCCGATTGACCCTCGAACAGTACAGTGTTCACTGCGTCGACAATGGGCATTTCAACCGCTTCTCGCCTCGCCAGCTCTCGTGCGCTCTGCGCGGCGGACACTCCTTCGGCCACCGTCTCACGATCTCGCAAAACATCTTCGAGGCGCCTTCCCTTCCCGATTTCCACACCGACGGCGCGATTGCGACTCAGCGAGCCTGTGCACGTCAGAACGAGATCACCCAATCCGGCGAGCCCGGCGAATGTACTTTCGTCGGCGCCCAGGGCCACCCCCAATCGCGTCATCTCGGCCAGGCCCCGAGTGATGAGTGCGGCCCGCGCATTGAAGCCAAGCCCAAGACCCTCGGCGATTCCGGTGGCGACAGCCATCACGTTTTTGAGCGCTCCACCCAGCTCCACGCCGACGACGTCAGTGTGCGTATAGGCTCGAAAGTATGGAGAGCTGAAAGCGCGTTGAGCGACCGATGCCGCTTCCTCCTCAATGGATGCGACAACCACCGCCGTCGGTTGAGCGCGGACTACTTCTGACGCGAAGCTCGGACCCGACAGGGCGATTACTGTCGCGCCGGCAAGCTCCTGTTCGACGACCTCGGTCATCAGGCAGAGCGTATCCTTTTCGATTCCCTTGGTCGCAACTACCAGCGGCGCCGAATCTGGAATCGTCCGCGCAGCGGAGTTGACGATGGTCCGCAGGACGTGCGAAGGGGTGGCGATTACGATCAACTCGGCCGACTCGGTCGCCCTCTTCAGCTCGCCGGTCGCCTCAATCGTTTCGGTCAGTGCATGACCCTGGAGGAATCGAGCGTTTTCGTGTTTGGTGTTGATGGAAGCGACTACATCGGACTCGTAAGCCCAAAGTCGAACCTCGTGCTTGTTGCGGGCCAGCAGGTCCGCGAGCGCGGTCCCCCACGCACCGGCGCCGATAACCGCGCACCTCATCGTCAGGCGGTTCCCTTTTTTGCGAAGCGGTGTTCTTCCCCGCGTCGCAACCGCCCGATGTTTGCGCGATGCGTCCAGAAGACGAACGCGGCGATTATCACGCTGGCAATGAAAATCGGCGATCGCGGATCGCGATACCACGCCAGGATTGCGATCGGAAGAACCGCGGCACCCACCAGTGATGCCAGGCTCACATACCGACTAATTGCGAACACCGCCAGCCATACGACCTGGGTTATCACCATCGGCACCGGCGCGAGCGCTGTAAAGACGCCGCTGGCTGTCGCTACTCCTTTGCCTCCGCCCTTGCCGAGCAGGAAGATTGGTTTGACGTGACCCATTATTGCGGCAGCGCCGTAGACGAGCGCCCACAATCCGGGGCGCAGGGTCTCCGTGTAAGGCGGCAGGAAAAAGACAGGCAGGAAACCTTTTAACAAATCGGCGAGGAAAACCACGCCGCCTGTTTTGGGACCGAGAACTCTTACGACATTGGTGGCGCCGAGATTGCCCGAGCCGTGCTTGCGGAGATCCACGCCCCGCAGTTTGCCGGCGATGTAGGCAGACGGAATCGAGCCGGCAAGGTACGCGATTATGACGCCGACAATCGGCGCCATCTACGCTGTCTTGGCCGACTTGCGCCGCATGATCACGCGGAGAGGATTGCCACGAAACCCCCACGCTTCACGGAAGCCGTTGTGCAGGTACCTCACGTAGTGCTCCTGGACGAGATCCGGATTGTTTCCGAACACCGCGATCACCGGCGGTGCGGTCTCTACCTGGGTGGCGTAGTTCAACTTGATCTCGCGGCCGGCGGCCTGGGGCGGCTGGCGCCTGCCGACAATCTCCTCCAGTGTTGTGTTCACCTGCGACGTGCTGATCCGCTTGTGTCGCTCGGCGTCCACCTCGACGATCAGCTCGAGGATCTTCGTCACGCGCTGTCCGCTCAGGGCGGACGTGAACACGAAAGGCACGAACTTCAGGAACGGAGCCTTCTCGTGCGCTTCCTTCTCGAACTTGGCCGCGGTGTTGTTGTCCTTCTCTCTGAGATCCCACTTGTTGACGACGACGATCAGCCCCCGGCCGTGCTCCCAGGCCAGCGCGGCGATCTTGAGATCCTGATTGTGCAGCCCTTCCACGGCGTCGAGCACCAGAATGCAGATGTCGGATCGATCTATCGCGCGGCGTGTTCGCAGAGAAGAGTAGAACTCGATTCCTTCGTCCATCTTCGATTGACGTCGGAGGCCGGCGGTGTCAACGAAGATGATCTCGCGCCCATGAAAGTTCATCGGCGTGTCGATCGCGTCGCGAGTGGTTCCGGCCTTGTCGGCGACAACCAGTCGTTCTTCGCCGAGGAGCCGGTTGATGAGCGAGGACTTGCCGACGTTGGGACGGCCGACGACTGCGACGCGCAGCGCCTCGGGAACCTCCTCCGCCACGGTCGGGATGCGCTCGACGAGCACATCGAGCATGTCACCGGAGTTCTTGCCGTTGATGGCCGAGACAGGAACGGGATCGCCGGCGCCCAGCTCATAGAACTCGTAGAAATCCGTGGTGGACGGGTCGTCCACCTTGTTGGCCACCAGGACCCACGGCTTTTTCGCGTCGCGCAGGATGTCCACGACGCGCGAGTCGCTGGGGTGGAGGCCCGCCTTGGCATCCACCACCAGCATCAGCAGATCAGACTCCTCGATCGCCTGTAGCACCTGGCGCTTGATCTCGACATCCATCGGAATGCGAGGATCATCGGTGAGCCCGCCGGTGTCGACCAGCCAGAAGTGCCTGGTGTTCCACTCGGCGCGGGCAAAGTGTCTGTCCCGGGTTGTGCCGGCCTCTTCGCTGACGATGGCGCTGTTCTCGCCTACGATCCGATTGAACAGAGCGGACTTTCCGACATTCGGGCGCCCAACCAGCGCGATCACCGGGAGATTCACGCCGCCACTCCAACGGTCTCGGATGCGAGAACGTCGATGAAATCGTACGAAGGAAAGATTGGCATAGGCAGCGAGCGCCGCACCGCATCGAGCGTGAAATCATCGAGGAAGACGCTGTCCTCATTGATGGTCTCCGCGGGAATCAGGGCGATGTCGAGATCATGGCGGTCGGCGAGCGCCGACATGATGTCCCGGCCAACGAGAAGGCCGGCGGTGGTGATGGTTGGTCCGAAAAGCGAGTTCTCGGCGACGATGAGCTCGAAGCGCGCGCCGCTCACTTCGCTGAGCCGGTCGAGGAGTGGTCCCATCAGCGGCGCCATTGCCGACCCCGTCACAACTCCGACTGTCAGGCCGTCGCGCCGGCCGACGCGATCCAGACCGGCAGCGACGCGCATCCTCAGCGAGGTGACAGCGCCCACGCCGTTCTCGATTTGTGCGAACTCGCCGTAGTGCTCCGGCCCGGGCAGCTCGCGACCGGCAAGCATGTACAGCTCGTCTGAGCCGCACACCCACGTTTCTCCTCGCTCACGCTTTGCGCGCTTGCTCCACTGCTCGACCTGCTCGAGAATCGCGCCGGCGGTTTGGCGATCCATCGTCTTGCCTGAATACAGGTGCGAGAACTGGGTGAGACCGACCGGCACCACCGCGGCCGAGAGCACGGCATCGCCCATGTTCCAGAGGTCGGTCAACGATTCCTCGAGCACTTCCCCGTCGTTGAGCCCGGGAACGACCACCATCTGCGAGTGAAACTGGATACCGCCTGCGGCGAGCCTCGAGAGCTGTGCCTTGATGTCGGGCACGCGCTGGTTGTTGAGCAGGACTTTCCGGGCCTCGTGATTGGTCGCGTGGACCGATACGTAGAGTGGAGACAGTCGGTACTCGAGGATACGTTCGATGTCCCGCTCCTTCACATTGGAAAGAGTCGCGAAATTCCCATAGGCGAAAGACAACCGATAGTCATCATCGCGAATGTAGAGCGGCTTCCTGAGACCGGGGGGCAAACCTTCTATGAAGCAGAACTCGCACCGATTGGCGCACCTTCTGACGGTTGGCGGCTGGAGCGAGACGCCGAGCGGTTCTCCGTCGAGTCGCTCGAGCTCGTAGACAATCTCCTCGCCATCGGGCTGTCGCGCCTCGATGACGAGCTCTTCGTCGGCGGTGAGAAACTCCCAGTCGAGGAAATCGGCGAGGGGCCGCCCGTTCACCGAGATAAGCTCTGTTCCGGCAACGATTCCGAGCTCGTCGGCGATGCTGTTCTTTTCGATTCGGGAGACCTTGACCATAGCTCAAGTAATTTAGAGCTAAAGAGAGCGAAGTCAAGGAACTACCGAATCTTAGCTCGCTACACTTGTCTGCCTCACGCATCCCCTTTTTTAGATCGGTGATGTCGCGGCGAGGGACTCCAGCAGCTTCCTGGCGCGCTCGACGTTGAACCCTGGAAGTTTCGCTATCGCTTGCTCTCCCGCGTCGCGGACGCCTTGCACGCTGCCGAATTCCTTGAGCAGCTGCCGGCGCTTCACCGGCCCAATGCCAGGCACTTTGAGCAGCTCGGAAGTCACCGTCCGCATCGAGCGACGCTTACGGTTGTAGGTGATTGCAAATCGATGCGCCTCATCCCGCGCCTGTTGAAGCAGGCGCAGGCCCGGTGACCGCCTGGAGAGTCTCAGCGGTTCTTCGCGGCCCCAGATGAAGATTTCTTCCTCACGCTTTGCCAGGCTGATCAGCGGCCTGTCGGTGAGTGACAGCTCGCCGAGCGCGGCGTGCGCGGCCGAGAGCTGCCCTTTCCCTCCGTCGATCACTATGAGATCCGGGAGTGGCTTCCCCTCGTTGATCCGACGCTCGAAATAGCGACGGACAACCTCGTTCATCGAGGCGAAGTCGTCGGTTCCTTCGACCGTCTTCACCTTGAACTTCCGGTACTCGGCGCGCTTTGGACGGCCGTTCTCGAACCAGACGCAGGACCCCACCGTATCCGTGCCCTGGGTTGTCGAGATGTCGAAGCAGACCAGCGAGCGCGGCAGGCGCTGGAGCCCAAGCTCACGACCGAGCTCGTACACTGGATCACCCGCCCGCTCTTCCGCCTCCATCGAAGCGAGCTTGAGCTCTTCCAGTAGATGCCGCGCGTTCTGCTCGGCCAGGCTGATCAGGTCCCGGCGCGGCCCCCGCTGGGGAATCTGGATCCTGCTGTCCGGCAGAGACTGCTCGATCAACTCCCGATCGGGGAAATCGAACGGCAGCAGAACCTGGCGCGCCTTCTCCTGCATCCCGACGTAGCTGCCGGCGAGAAATATCGTCATCACGTCGGCGTCGTCCTCGCCGTCGATATTGGTGAGGAATCGCTGCTCACGGGAGAGTAGTTTGCCGTTCCGGACACGGAGCACTGTGACGCAGGCATCGTCGCCATCCCGCGCGTAACCGATCACGTCGCGGTCGCCTCCCTCGACCTCCAGGACCACGGTCGGCTCTTCCATCCGCTCTAGGTGATGCAGCACATCCCGCAGTTCCGCGGCCCGCTCGAAGTCCAGCTGCTCGGAGGCCAGCTCCATCCTTTCCTCGACGCGCCGCACGACTTCGTCCGGCCGTCCGGCAAGGAACAGCACCACCTCGTCTATCATGGCGCGATAGTCGTGCTGCGACTGGGCGAGGATGCATGGTGCCTTGCACCGCTTGATGTAGTAGTCGAGACACGGCCGCTCGGGCATCTGCGACGGCATGTCGTAGTTGCAGCTCCGCACCGTGAAGATCTTCTTCACCACGTTCAGGGAGCGTCGCATCGCGCCAACATCGGTGTACGGACCGAAATACCGGGCGCCATCGTCCTCCAGGCGCCGTGTCACCCACACCCTTGGAAAAGGCTCCTGGACCGTCACCTTTATGTACGGATACGACTTGTCATCGCGCAGCGCGATGTTGAATCTCGGGCGGTACTCCTTGATCAGATTCGCTTCGAGGATCAGCGC
>DASYIM010000017.1:0-8658 GCA_035997625.1 Gemmatimonadaceae bacterium | reverse complement strand
CATCGGAGATCATCTCCGTGCCGGTCCTGTTCGACGGGCAAAAGGCGCTGCTCGGTCTGATCAGGGACATCAGCAGGCGAGCGGCGGCGGAGCAGGCGTTGCGCGAGAGCGAGGAAAAGTTCGCCAATGCGTTTCGCCAGTCCCCACATGGAATGGCGTTTGTCGGTCCGAATGGAAAGTTCATCAAGGCCAATCAGGTGTTGTGCGACATGCTCGGGTACACGGAAGCCGAGCTCTTCGAGTTGCGATTTGCCGACATCACTCATGTGGACGATGTCGCGATCGATCTGGAGCAGCTCAGTCGACTGGTCAATGGTGAGATCAAGAGTTACCACCGCATCAAGCGGTACCACAGAAAAGACGGGGAAGTAATCTGGGTTTCGCTCGGAGTGTCGGCAGTGCACGGAGCCGACGGAAAGCCCATTTATTTCATCGGCCAAATGCAGGACATCACGTTGCATCGGGAGCGCGAAGAAGAGCGGGCAAGCGAACAGAGGCGTGCCGGAATAATGGAGACGACGATTGCCGTTGCCCACGAGATGAACAACGTGCTGACGGTGCTCATGATGAACGCGGAGCTGCTCGCCCACGACGCCACGCCGCAGGAGATCCCGGAAATCGCGGAAGAGATTCTCGGAGCGGCCAACCGGATCGCGGCCGTAGTGCAGAAGCTTCGACAGGCGAGTGAGCCGCGCTCCGTCGAATATCTCGGGAAGGAGAAAATGCTCGACCTCTCCCAAGAGCCAAAAATGAAGCGGAAGAAGGGAAAGAATTAAGCGCCGTCAAATTCCCGAGGGGAATGTTTCAGGCACTTCGGTGTGCGCCCATGCTTCCGGTTTTTCCAGCGGCTCCAGCGCCCGGGTCTCGTCGAAGTGGTAGACGGCGTTGAATTGTCGGCGAAGATCGGCGTGGAAGTAGTGACTCAGGCGCTCCGTCTCCGGCCGATAGATTACCCCGATGGCGCGCTCCAGGTGTGGCCTCGCCAGCAAAGCAACGTCCGGGACGTTGTCCGTCAGGTCGAGGAAAAACCGTGGGATGCCCAATTCGTGAAAGCCGAGCTCATAGCTATCGGACAGCGCGGGGCGTACGGTCTTCACCTCGCCCGGGTCGTCCCAGTCAGTCGCCGCCGTGACTGAGCCTGTGTAGGTGGTGAATCCAACCAACACCGCCGAGGCACCGTACTTCTGCCGAATGAGCTGACCGACGTTCAGCTCACCCCGCGCGCCCATCTCGGTGGCTCGCGCGTCGCCAAGATGTGAATTGTGCGCCCAGACGACGATCTTCGGCTCTCGTCCCCGACTCTGCAGGTAGTCGACGATGGAGTCGACAGTCTCAACCATGTGCGTATCGCGAAGATTCCAGGACGACTGCCGTCCGCGGAACATCGAGCGATAGTACTCCTCCGCGTTCCTGACTAGTCGCGCATTTTGCGCGGCGTCGAACAGATTGTCAGAGGCGGCGCCGGCGGCGTATTCCATTGCGCGCCGCTGCATATCGGCGAGTTGCTTAACGGCCTCCGCCTCGCACGATTGCGACAGGTTGAAGCTCGCCGCATAACCGTAGGCCTGGCTGTCCTCACCGAAGTGCTCGAAGCAGGAGTAACGGTACCGCGCTCTCTGCGCCGCCTCGGGGTCGACCTGGTCGAGGTATTTCACGACCACTTCCATCGAAGTAAAGAGGCTGTAGAGATCCAGGCCGTAGAATCCTGTCTTGCGCGCCTCGTTCCGGCTCGAGTTCGCGTTGCGCAGCCACTCAACGAACTCCAGCACGACTGTGTTTCGCCACATCCATGTTGGAAAGCGCTCGAAGCCGGAAAGAGCAGAGTCGGCGTTCTGATCGTCGCTCTTACCCTGCACGTACCGATTGACCCGAAATGCGTCGGGCCAGTCCGCCTCCACGGCCACCGCGTTAAAACCTTTCTCGATGATCAGACGCTTGGTGATCTCGGCCCGCTCATGGTAGAAGTCGTGAGTTCCGTGAGATGCTTCACCCAGAAGCACGAATTGGGCATCGCCGATCAGGTCGAGGAGCGGCGCATGGTCGCGCTCGGTACCGATGAGGGTGTGGGCAAGTGTGCGGAGGTCGGTGCGCGGCATACAGGCACACTTCGCAACGAACGAACCAGGCGCCTGTCGGAACACGATCTGTTTCAGCGGCCGCCGTGGGGACCCGGAAGTCTGGCCGGGCTAAACTAACGTTCGTACATTGGCAGATGCCCACGCGTCATACGGGTGAACCGCCGCTCGTCGGCCGTAGTGCGGAGTTGGCGCTCCTCGCGAACACAATGGATGAGGCCGCCAAGGGCGCCGGACGCTCCGTCTTCATCACCGGCGAGGGCGGAATCGGGAAGACCCGGCTGGCGATGGCCGCCGCCGAGCGCGCGGCGAAGAAAGGGTGGAGTGTCGCGGTCGGACGCGCGTATCCGGTGGAGACCGGCGTTCCGTACGCCCTTTTTTCGGACGCATTTCTGCCGCTGGTGAGCAAGCTCGAGCCCGCGACGATGGCGCTTCTGACCCGCGGCGGGGCTTCGGACTTCGGCAACGTCTTCCCTTATCTCTCGACTCTGGCACCACGCGACCGCGCATCGGCGGGCGCTGATCCGTCTGAGTTGAAGGCTCGCCTGCTGTGGAGCTTTACCCAGTTTCTCAGCAGACTCTCGGCGAAGCAGCCGCTTCTGATCGTCCTCGAGAATCTCCAGTGGGCCGATGAATCTTCGCTCGAGCTGCTGCACTTCGTGGCGCGACAGATCAGCGAGCAGAAGATCGTCGTTGTCGGCACCTACAACGAGACGGAGCGAGACTCGAATCCCGTCCTGCGAACTACTGAACAATCGCTGGTGCGCCTCGGCGCGGGCGCGGTGCAGAGGCTGACGCCGCTGGCGCAGCCCGAGATCGATGATCTGCTACGCCAGATGTTCGGGCTGGACGGCAAGTCGAGCCGATCTTTTTCCGCGCTCCTCTACGACTGGACTCGCGGCAATCCCTATTTCATAGAGGAAACGCTCAAGTCCCTGGTGGAATCCGGAACGCTGGCGAAGCACAACGGCCACTGGACAGGCTGGGAGATGCAGACGATTCCCCTGCCATCCACGATTCGCGACGTGGTCAAGGCACGTGTCGATCGACTTTCACCGAACGCCCGGACGGCGGCCAACCTGGCGGCGGTCATTGGAACGCGCGCCCCGTACGACACCCTGGCCAAGGTCTCCGGGTTGTCCGAGAAGGACACGATCGCCGCGCTCGAGGAGCTGATAGCGCAGCGGGTTCTTCACGAGACAGGCGATGCGGACGCAATTCACTATGACTTCACACACCCGTTGCTGCAGCAGGTTCTCTATTCCGAACTGGGGCAGGCGCGGGCGAGATCGCTCCACGCGATCATCGCCGAGGCCCTCGAAAGCTTGTACGGCGACACCGCTGCGGCGCACGCCGATGAGCTGGCGCTTCACTTCTCTCGGGCGCACTCGTCCCAGCTGGAGCGAAAAGCAGTGACGTACCTCCACGCCGCCGGGCGCGCTGCACTGGACAAATACGCCAATCGCGAAGCAGCGAACTACCTGGCGGCGGCACTGGATCATTTGGACCGAAACTCCGGCACCGACGCGCCGCGAGAGGAAATTCTCGTCACGCTGGCGCGGACTCGACAGCGGCTCGGCGAGTACGCCGCTGCGTTGCACCTTTGGCAACGCGCGCGCGACGATGCAGCGGCCCGCGGCGACGAGCTCGCGCTCGCCGACATCGAGCACCGAATGGGTCTTGCCTGCTACTGGAGTGGAAGCTTTGCCGATGCGTTGTCGCATTATGACGCGGGCCTCACGCACGCCGTATCGGCCGACCCGACGATTGCCGTGCGGCTGCGGCTCGCCAAGGGCATCGCGCTCGAAGACATCGGAAGACTGCAGGAAGCCCAGGCCGAGGTAGAGAGCGCGCTGGCGTTGGCCGCCGCGAGCGGGGTCGAGAACGACCCACTGCTCTCACGAGTGCACCGGGCGCTGCTGCTGCTTTACACCTGGACGGGTCCGTTCGACCTGGCTCGCGACCACGGCATGAAAGCGGTGTCGCACGCCAAGGCCGCGGGGCAGCTGATGCTCGAATGGAGCGCGAACTGGGCGCTGGCGCTGCTCGGCGGCGTCTCCGTGGATGCCGAGGCAATCGCAGCGCATCTCAAACGCGCCGACGAGCTCGCCGAGCAAATGCGATCACCCCTGTTGCCGCTTTGGTCGGGGGAGATCTGGGTACAGTATCTCTCCGGAATCGGCGACTGGAATGCGGCGCTCGCGACGGCGGAGCGGACGATCGCTCAGGCGAAGGTCCTCAATCAACGAATGCTTCTGCCGCGCCTCTACGTCTGGTCGGGGCTGGTCTACTTGTGGCGCGGCGAAGAGCAAAAGGCAAAAGAATACTTCGACCTCGCCTGGAAAATCGCGGGTGCCGAGAAGACGGGATCGCTCGAGGGTGCAGGCGATCGTGCGCTTGATGTTCCTTCTATCGTGCCCGCGCACCTCGGACTGGCGTCCTATTACCTCGCTGTCGGCGAGCCGGCGGAAGCGGTGCGGGTGGGCGAGGCGGGGCTCGCCATTGCCGATCGAACCGGATACGTCGTGTGGTCGCTGAATTGGCTGCTGCCAGTGGTGGGTGAGGCGGCGCTCACCGCGCGTGACTTCGATCGCGCCGCCCTGCATTCAGCTCGCATGCGCAGGGATGCTGGCCGGCTAAAGCATCGCCTCGGCCTCGCTTACGCCGACGCGTGCGATGGATTGCTTTTATGGTTCCGTGACGGGAATCCCGCCGGAGCGATCGACCTGTTGCGCTCCGCGATCGACCAGCTGGAGGCGATTCCATTTCCGCCACAGGCGGCCCGGGTGAGGCGGAAGCTGGCGGGCGCGCTGGTGGAACTCGGACGGCGGGAGGAAGGAGCGCGCGAGCTTCGCAAGGCGCACGACGTGATGGCGCGACTCGAAGCTGCCGGCGAACTGTCCGAAACCCGCGAAGAGATGCGCGAGCGCGGAGTGCGCCCGCCGCCGAAGACCGTCACCAGCGGCGCGGCGGGACTGACAGGACGCGAAATCGAGATCGCGCGGATGGTCGCCGGCAGAAAATCGAACAAGGAGATCGGTGGTGCGCTCCAGATCTCGTCGCGGACCGTCAGCACCCACCTCTCGAACATCTTCGTTAAGCTGAGCGTGAGCTCGCGCGGAGAGCTCGCGGACTTCGTGCGCCAGAACGGATTGCTCGACGGTTAGCCGGGGCGCGCGATGTCGCCGGGCCGTCGGTAAATTTGGCGGATGATCGAGGACATTCTCGCCGAGCTCGAAGCAGACACCTCACTCGAGGTGGGCAAGCAGTTCGCAGCCGTGACGGCGCGCTACTTCGAATCGACGCGCCGCGGCGGCGGCCAGGTTTCTACTCCACTAACGACGGAGGAGCTCGAGCGCCGGTTCGACGAAGGCTTTCCTGTTGATGGCAGGCCGGTAGCGGAGATCATCGCTCGGCTCGAACGCGATGTGATCGCCGATGCCAACAAGTACTACCATCCGATGTACATGGGCCACCAGACGTCGGCGCCGCTGCCGGTTGGGGTCTGGATGGAGAGCATTATCGGAGCGCTGAATCAATCGCTCGCGGTGTGGGAGATGTCGCCGACGGCAACGATGATCGAGCATCGAATCGTGTCGTGGCTGGCGAAGCTTGTGGGATACGGTGCCGGGGCCGGGGGGACACTTACATCTGGCGGGACCGAAGCAAACTTCACGGCTATGCTGGCCGCGAGGAACGCCGCAGTTCCCGACGCCTGGGAGAATGGAGTAGGTGCGGATCCGCCGGTTGTCGTCTACGGCGAGCACGCCCACTACGCGGTCACGCGCGCCATCGGACAGCTCGGCATGGGGCGGCGCAATGGCATTTCCATCCCTTCGCGTAACTACAAGCTCGATACTGACGTGCTGCGGCAGACTCTCGACAGGCTGCGCGACGAAGAAAAGAAAGTGATGGCCGTGGTAGCGAGCGCCGGAACTACCGCCACCGGATCATTCGACGATCTCGAAGCGATCGGTGCCCTTTGCGAAGAGCGCGACACATGGCTTCACGTCGATGGGGCTCACGGAGCGAGTGCGCTGCTTTCCGCCAGGCCGCCGCACGCGCTGAATGGGCTGCGCTACTCTCGCTCACTGGCGTGGGATCCACACAAGATGATGCTTCTACCGCTGGCGGCGGGAATGGTTCTCACCCGCAGCGAGGCGGATCTGGAACGCGCTTTCGCGCAGCAGGCTCCGTACCTGTTCCATTCTGGGAAGTCGGCTCGCGTGATCGATCAGGGTATTCGAAGCTTCCAGTGCTCGCGCCGCGCCGATGTCCTGAAGCTTTGGTTCGTGATGCAGCGCTTCGGCTCGAAGGGGCTCGGCGCGCTCTACGACCATCTGTGCAGCACGGCGAGAATGCTCTATGAGGCGATCGAGAATCGTGACGATTTCGAAAACCTGCACGAGCCTGAATCGAACATCCTTTGCTTCCGGTATCTGGGGAAAGATGGCAAAAGACTGCGCAGGTCCGGCGGGCCCGACGAAACCCGCCGCATCGACGAGCTGAATCGCGCGGTTCGCCCTCTCTATAACAAAGAGGGAAGCGGCTGGATTACCGCCACGGTGCTGGAAGGGCGCCCAGTGCTGCGAGTGACGATGATGAACCCGAGAACAGGCGTGTTGCATGTGCAGGCGCTACTCGACGGGTTGGTCGCCAAAGCAAAAGCGTTGGAATCAGCCTGACCGAGCCAGCCTCGGCGAATCTCCCGAATCCGTCTCGTCTGACGCGCCGAATTCGACGGCGCGTCGCTCCCGGCCGAGCCAGGCAATGACGGCGGCGGCGGAGAATACAATCACCGCGACGATCGCCATCGATTTGGCGTAGGTCATTCGCGTCGCCAGCAGAGCCTCCAGATACGCAACCGCGCTGGCGATCAGGACTCCGCACTGGTACGCAAAGCCCGGCAGGAATCCGCGCACGTTATCGGGAGAGAGCTCGGTGATGTGCGCTGGAATCACACCCCACGCGCCCTGCACCATGAACTGCATTGCGAACGCTCCGACGACGAGTCCGCCCAGAGCGGGTGAGAAGGCCCAGACGGGGATAACCAGAATCGCGAGCCCCAGCGCTATAACGATCGCGCGGCGGCGTCCGATCCTGTCGGACAAGTAACCGAAGGTGATTCCGCCGATGATCGCACCGACCATGGAGAACGCCGTGAGCGCAGCGCGCTTCTGAGGCGAGAATCCCCAGTCGCGCTGGAGAAACGTCGGATACATGTCCTGCGTTCCGTGAGAGACGAAATTCATCCCGGCCATCAGGAGGGTCAGGTAGAGAAAGAGCTTCCAGTGAGAAGCAATGCCGCGTCCGAGGCTGCTCCAATCCTTGTGACGGGTTCGCTGCCAGACTTCGGATTCTTCGACTCGGAACCGGACGAACAGCGCCAGCAGCGCGGGCAAGCCGCCGATGAAAAACATCGGCCGCCACCCCCAACGCGGAAATACGAAGAAATAACAGACGGCAGCAAGCAAATAGCCGGTGGCGTATCCCTCCTGCAGCAAACCCGACAGGATGCCGCGGCTCCCCTTGGGCGCCTTTTCCATCGCCAGCGATGCACCGACTCCCCACTCGCCACCCATCCCGATGCCGAACAGAGCGCGCAGGATCAAAAAGACGGTGTAGTTGGGCGCCAGGCCTGACAGCACTTCGACGATCGAGAAGAACACCAGATCGATCATCAGCGGGAGTTTTCGCCCGTACCGATCCGCCATCAGCCCGAAGATAAAGGCCCCAACCGGCCGGAACGCGAGCGTGATCGTGATCGAGAGAGCCAGCTCGGCGTCGGTCTTGTGGAAGTCCTTGGCGATTGCCGTCAAGGCAAAAACGACAAGGAAGAAATCGAAGGCGTCGAGCGTCCAGCCGAGAAAGCTGGCGAGGACGGCAGAGCGATGCCCTCGCGCGGCGCGCGCGACCGAGGAAGGGTTGATCGTATCGGTGGCAGCCATGCGCCAATATGCGCGAAACGGAATGTGTCTGGAATGCCTCGTGAAACGGCCGGCGCGGGAGTTATCGTTTCGGCATGCGAAAATCTCTTTTCATCGTGATCGTTGCGTCGGCTATCGCCTGCGCAGCCTCAGTCGGCAATGGTCCGCGTCAGGGAACTGCGCCGCCCATCAACACCGCCGAGACCGAGATTGCGCCCAACTCCGCCGCTGACAGTCTGCTGAGCGATGTGAGGTCGCTGGATACGGCGATCGTCGTCGAGATGCGTTACGCGACGTCGAACAACTTCACGGGCGCGCCGCTGCCGGGATACTTCGCCAATCGCGCCTTCCTGCGCCGCGAAGCGGCCGCCGCGCTGGCGCGCGTGGAGAAGAATCTTCGTCACCAGCACCTCGGCCTCAAGGTTTTCGATGCGTACCGGCCGGTGCGGGCGACCCTGGCAATGGTCGACTGGACCGAGCGGGTCCACCGAACCGATTTGCTGAGAGACGGCTACATCGCCAGCCGCTCGCGACACAATCTGGGCCTGGCCATTGACCTGACGCTGGTCGACCTCGCAACCGGCAGCGAGCTGGAGATGGGCACTCCCTTCGACACGTTTTCCGCCGCTGCGCACACCGCGAACGCCACCGGCTCG
>DASYIM010000016.1:0-10433 GCA_035997625.1 Gemmatimonadaceae bacterium | reverse complement strand
GGAACGTTGCGCAGCACGTCGAGCGCGCTGCCGCCGCGGGTGGTCGGCATGTCGCGGACGATGTAGGTGTTCCGATCGGGGGCGAGCTGGACTTCCTGCTTCTGTCCGGTCACCTGAAGCGATTGGAGTTGAACCGGCGCTGCGTTGAGAGTCACCGTTCCAACATCGTAGCTGGATGACGCAAGGCGAAGCTCGATCGCCGGGAGCGGTCGCGGCGTGTAGCCGAGTGCCCGAACGCGAATGTTATAGCGTCCCGGCTGGAGACCTTCCACGCGAAAGGATCCATCGCTGATAGTTGCGGTGTGAGCCACTACAGCCGGGGCTCCAGCGACCCTCACGTCCACGTTGGCAAGACCGATCGGCCTATTACTGGCGGAGTCCACAACGAGGCCGGTGATCACACCGGTGGTGGAAGGTGTCGTGTTTTGAGCTCCAGCCCGCGTGTGCATCGCGAGGAGGATGAGCGTGGCGACTGCGATGGCGCGTTCCAGCTGCGTCAAGAAATATCCGGGTATCGAATGATCATTGGGTGAATTTTAAATGGTTGCACAGGGTAGGTACGGCACCCGGCCGATACTCGCGGACTGGCGACCTCTGCGTCTGCCTAGTGAGGGGGCGCGAACACCAGGCACTAGCCCGGGAACGGCTCGACCAATCTAGCACAACGCCACGCCTTCGAAGGGCCGCCGCTGTTGGACCGCTGACTGCCGAGCAACCCGCGATCTGCGATACGGCACCACCACCGCTTTCACGCGACTGACGAGCGCGAGGGCGTTCTCGCCCACAATCGTCACACCCGTCGCGGCCGGAAGACTGTCCCGCACGATGCGCAATCGCCGTTTCGCCATCGCGGACAGCGAAGACAGGCGTCGAGGGCGCTGCGTGCGTTCATCGATCACCTGCAGCGGTGGCGCCACCAGCCGCCGCACCGTAGGCCTGCTCAAAAATGATGACCCACCCGGCTGGGTAGCTTCCGCGCATCATCTCGGCCATATCGCCGAAGCCCTCCCAATTGCTTTGTGTCAGCTCGACGCGCGTTCGGTTCTTGTGCAGCGGGGTAAAACTCACATCGACGCGGCTGGCCTTCGATGGAGGCAGCCCCATGTGAAACGACATCCCGACCGAGTTATAAGGATCGTAGGACTCGATCGTTCCCCAGTGGTACAACGTGTCGTCGTGGCCGTGTTCCACGATCTTGCCTCCCAACCTCGGCTCAATGCTCAGCGACTTCGCCGGCTTGCCCTTGTGCATGGACATGGAGCGCTTGTGCAGCGGCCACCAGGTTCCCATGTCGTGGACGAACACCTTGAATGCCTGTTCCTGGCCACACGGCACCTCGATCGCTGTCACGAATGGTTCGAGCATCTTTCGTCTCCGTTTGCGGTTAGCCGTCTTTTACCTGGCGGGCGATTTCGGCGCTGTACGCTGCCAGCGCATCTGACCAGAATCCCTGCAGGTAGCGACGCAGCTCGTCCAGACCATCGCGCCGCACCCGGTAAAGCCGATGATTGCCCCGCGGCTCGACGTTGACCAGTCTCGCTGCCTCGAGCACTCTCAGGTGCTGCGATACCGCCGGCCGGCTCACCGACCGACCCTTCGCCAATTCGGTCACGGTCCGCGGCTTTTTGTGCAGCGCCTCGAACAGCCTCCGACGGGTTGGATCGGCCAAAGCGGTCAGGACATCGGCGTAAGCCATCACTTACGCTAATGGGAACAGCCGGCGTGTCAAGCCCCGGCCGACGATCGCCCCCAACGCGCGCGAAGCCCCTTGACGAACTTTTTGGGATCGCGTTCCATCTCGCGAACAAGATCCGGTGGGGCGGCGGTCCTCTCATGGCGGGCCGCCCAGATGACCATCTCGACGATCACCGGGGCGAGATCAAATCCTTTGCCTGTCAGCTCGTAGAGGAATTTGCGCCCATCCGCGGGATCCGGTCGACGGAAGATCAACCCTTCGCACTCGAGTAGCTCGAGGCGGTCGGTGAGCACATTCGTAGCGATCGCCTCGCCGGCCCTGGCAAAGTCGCTGAAGCGGCGATTGTCCGTGAACAGCAGGTCGCGGATGATGAGCAGCGACCACCTGTCACCGAAGATGTCGAGCGACGTTGCAATTGGGCAGCTCGAACGACGAGGTCTGCTGATCCGCATAGCCATCAGCCAATATACCTATTACTTGCTTAAAGCAAGTGACCGCCGCAATATCCACTTATCCCAAACGCGATCGGCCACATGACAAAACGATATACACTGCTCATCCTCGCTTACGTCGTTCCGACCTTTCTTCTTGGATTCGTTTGGCATCTGGTCCTGTTCGACTCTTACTACAAGGAGCTCGGGATCTACCGCGAGGCTCCGATCATTCCGTTCGGCTTTGGGTCGATGCTTCTTCAGGCCGCGCTCTTTGCGTGGCTTTATCCGCGAGTCGTTGCCCGCCCCGAGTCGCTGACGGACGGAATGAAGTTCGCCGCCGCGGCGGCGCTCCTCTCCTGGTCCTTCACCACGCTGGCCGTTGCTGCGAAACACCCCATGACTTCGATTTCGGGTTTCATGGCGATCGAGACCGGGTTCACCATCGTGCAGTTTCTGCTGGTTGGCCCTTTGTGGGTTCTCGCCGCTCGTGCAAGCGGGTCGCTGACCAGCTCCGACCCGGTCGGCGCAGCTAGTCGATGAATGGCTGACGTCCGCATTTCGTCGGCTATAATTCAGTAGTATGCGCAGGCTAGGTGAAGTACTACTGATTCTCGGTGCGGCGCTCGGCGTACTCGTCGCGGTCGCGATGGTCGCGCACCTCGGGCCGGGCAATTCGTGGTTGATCAACGTGGCGCTGGCCAAGCTTACGCTTGTCGCAGCGGGTGGTTTGATGGGTGGCGGTGCGGTGATGATTCGCCTCGATAATCGCGAACGGTCAAAACAGCTTCCTGACAAGACCGATCAGAACACCACTGCCTGATTTTATTTCGTATCGGGAGCCGGGCGGGAACTAAGACCCTCGGATTACGGCGATGAACTCGGTCTAATGGCGAATCATTCGGCCTCGACCCGATACCTTAGCCACACGATGTCGTTCGGCCGCTGTTCCACCGCGTCGAGCGTCAGGCGACGCGGCGTGACCCCATCGACCTGAATATCAAAGAGCGCTGGCGTGCCAATGCGTCCATCGGCCACGGCCGAAACCAGGACGCTCAGCTCGTCGATGAGACCCGCGGCGAGCATTCCACCGTTGATGCGGCCGCCGCCTTCGAGCATGAGGGTACGAACGCCAAAGCTCGCGCCGATTTTCTCGAGCGCGGCAGCGAGGTCCACGTCGCGCGCGCCGGCGAGGATGTACGACACTCCGCGGTCACGAAGAAAAGCGAGGTACTCGTCCGACACGCGCCCGGACAGCACGGCGACGACGTGGTCGCCGTCGATATCATTTTTGTCCCACGCCAGCCGACCGCTCGGATCGATTGCCACCGCGAACGAATCGTGCGCACCCGGTGCGACGTGATCCTCGCGTGGTGGGCCAGCATACTCGCGCTGGACGTCCGCATCCAACCGAACCGCGCCAGCGAACGGCTCCATCGTAATGCGACCGCACATCCATGCGTCAGCTCCGTAACTGTTGTGAACCGCTTCATATTCCCGGCGCACAGCTGCACTGTCCGGCCAACCCTCGGCGATGATGCGTCCGTCGATCGACGTCGCCATATGGCAAATCACGCGCGGGCGCAGGTTATTCACGATCCTTGCCTCCACTCCAAGTCGGGCTGTCTGCCATAAATTTACGGGCGCGCCAATGTGCATGTACCGCGCGGTTACAATGCGCAGGTGCGGAGGATTCGGGCGCCTATATCTTTCTTCACCATAGCCTTGCCGTGGAGATGACATGTTGAACGTGCGTCTGGCCACACTTGCGTTGCTCGGCGCACTCATCGCCTGCGTTCCCAGTGCCGCCCAGCAGCCGGCGGTCTCGCCCGCCGGCACCGCGCAGGCCGGACTTCCATCTGACGCCGACATTCTCGCCATCATCAGGCAGCGCGTCGACGACAAGCGAAGCGCGGGAATCGTGGTGGGAGTCATCGATGCGGATGGACGGCGGCGCACCGTGTCGTATGGCGATCCCGGCGCCGGGCAACCGCCGCTGGATGGAAATACCGTATTCGAGATCGGCTCCATCTCGAAAGTGTTCACTGCGACTGTGCTGGCGCAGCTGGTTCAGGAGGGGAAAGTGCGCCTCGACGATTCGGCGCAGAAGTACCTTCCCCCGACGGTGCATCTGCCGACGCGCAACGGTAAGGCAATCACGCTGGGCAACCTCGCGATGCAGAACTCCGGTTTACCGCGTATGCCGTCCAACTTCAAGCCAGCCGATCCGGCGAATCCGTACGCGGATTACACCGTTCAGCAGATGTACGATTTCTTATCGAGCTACCAGCTGCCGCGAGATCCCGGCGCAGAGTTCGAGTACTCAAACCTTGGTGTCGGCCTGCTCGGCCACATCCTGTCGCGCGTGACTGCCTCATCATACGAGGAGCTGGAACGCCAGCGGGTGTGGACTCCGCTTGGCATGACCAATACGGCGATCACTTTCACGCCCTGGATGAAGTCACATCTCGCCATCGGGCATGACCCGCAGGGCAACGTCGCGGCGAATTGGGATCTGCCGACTCTGGCCGGGGCGGGTGCGATTCGCTCCACCACCAACGACATGCTCAAGTTCCTCGACGCCAACCTGCACCCTGAGCGTGGCGCGCTCCAGCGGGCGATGGCGTTTGCACACGAGCAGCGTGCGCCCGCCGGGAATATGGGGATCGGCCTTAACTGGCTCATCGCGCACGCCGGCCCGGACGGTATCGTATGGCACAACGGTGGCACCGGCGGCTATCGCACGTTCATCGGATTCGAGCCGTCGCGAAAGACGGGCGTTGTCGTGATGACCAATTCTGGTGGCGAGGGTGCCGACGATGTCGGATTTCACATTCTCGATTCCCGGCTCCCGCTCGTGCCGAAGGCGGCGCCGCGAAAGGAGCGTACCGCCGTTGATGTGCGGCCGGAGATCCTCGCGCGGTACGTGGGCCGCTACCAGCTCGCGCCCGCATTCGTTCTCGAGGTCACGTTCAAGGACAACGCGTTATACGCGCAGGCAACCGGTCAGCAGATGGTGCGACTCTGGCCCGAATCGGAAACCAGTTTCTTTCTCAAGGAAGTGGATGCTCAGGTCGACTTCGTTCGCGATGCGCAGGGCAACGCGACCGCTCTGGTGCTGCATCAGAATGGTCAGAACATCACAGCGCCGAGAAGGTGATGAGCGATGAACTGGCTGGGAGGAACCATGCTTGGATCGGCTGACTTGATTGCGTTCGTGCCCACTCGCGACCCTGGGAAGGCGCGGACGTTTTACGAGGAGACTTTGGGGCTGGAGTTCATCAGTGCGGATCCGTTTGCGCTGGTGTTCAATGCGCACGGCACCACCCTCCGCATCGCCAACGTGTCAGAGGTGAAAGATTTTAAGCCGGCGCCTTTCACGATCGTTGGCTGGCAGGTGACCAACGTCAGCGATACGGTGGGCGATCTCGTCAAGAAGGGCGTTCGGTTCGAGCGGTTTCCGGGGATGGATCAGGATGGTCAGGGAGTCTGGCAATCGCCGAGCGGCGCGCGGGTGGCGTGGTTCAAGGATCCAGAAGGGAATATTCTGTCGATAACTCAGCCCTGATTGAACGGCTGGCTCAGGTGCGATACGCGCTGCCGCTGTTGATCCTCGCCATGCCGAGCGCCGTCGGAGCTCAAGCGGTCGAACTGGACTCGGTACAGACGGCCTCCGTACGCGCAGCGCTGTTTAGTGTACAACTCGAATCGCCGATTCGCATCAGGACTGTCGGACAATCGATTCTCGAGGGTCGACTCGCGGCTCTATCTGATACCGATGTCGTCGTCCGACGCAGCAGTGTTTCCCGGCGCGCGGCAATCAGCCGAATAGCAGAAGTCTGGCGTCCGGCGCCTAACTTCAAGTCGGGGGCTATCGTTGGCGGGGTGACCGGCGCCGTGGTCGGTGGTTTGTTGAGTGGTACGTTGGCGGCGGGGTTATGCGATCGAGCGGATTGTCATGGCGCGTTCGCCCAGGGTGCAGTGGCGGGCGCGGGACTGTTCGGAGTGGTCGGCGCCATCGTCGGACTGGGGTTCGGCGCCATCACGCACCACTGGGACAGGTTCTGGCCGCAGCCTTCTTCGTAACAGCCCGCACGCCGCTACATTAGCCCTCGGTGCTTATCGCCCGGCTGCTACCTTCCGCCGCACTTCGTCGAGCCAGTTGAGAACAACGACCGTTTTTGTCTCCCCTCCGCTCGCTTTCGCGAACACGAGTCTCGATCCATCCGGGCTGACGCCATACATCGCGTGAACCGGCGCACCGAAATACACGTCGTCGAATAGCTGCTGGCGGGTGACTGTTGCCGAAGTTTCCAGATTGGCAATGCGGGCGAGAATGATCTTGCCGCTTCCGCGGTAGAAAAGTTCACGGCGGTTGGGCGACCAGATCGGCTCGAGCCCTCCGTCGGTTGAGATCTGCAGCTGCCGTCCCGGACCGGGCATCGGACGCACGTACACCTCTGACCGACCGGATTCGTTGGACACGTACGCCAGCCATTTTCCGTCGGACGATACGCTCGGCATCATCTCTTCCGCCGGCGTCGCGATGAAAGGTCGAAGCGCCTGCGGCGAATCCGCCGGGGCAATCCAGATATCCCGCAACGGTGCACCAACACGTGCGGCGAGATATCCGTGTCCGCTGGCGGGCAACGAAAGCTCCATCAATTGGTGACCCGGCACCCGCAGAAAATCTCTCGGCGTGTCGCTCCCATCCCACCGTTGCGTGACGAATGCCTCCGCTTCATCACCTCTGTGTACGCTCACTATGTTGCGGCCGTCGGGACTCCATTCCGCACGATCCCCTCCGTTTTGCGTCAGCCGTGTCAGCGCACCGGACTGCTTGTCATAAATCCACGTCTCGGCACCGCGCTCTGTGCCGAATATTCCGACCGCCAGACGAGTACCGTCAGGAGAAAAACGTGGAGCCTGATAGTCGCGAAGGTCTGGCAAGAGCTGTGTTTCATTGCCGCGAAGATCGACCGAGACCAGTTTTTTTACGGTCACGCCACTCCGGTAGACGAGAGTTCCGTTATCCGAGACACCGAACTCGCCACCACCTCCAATTTTCATAACAACATTATCCTGCACCGGCGTTGCGGGTCCCGTTACTCGAAGTCGCCGCAGATCGAACGGCGCGGCAAAAACGCTTCCGTTCGGACGCGCAAAAAAGATGTAGCCGGCAGCGTACCTCGGATTGGTGCCCGGCGTCTGCAGGTCGGTGATCTCGCCGTCACTCAGCCGTACCACTCCGAGGCGAGCCGAAGTCACGTCGAGTCCACCCCTGAACAGCGTTACAAGTGCCGCCTCGCTCCCGGGCAGGAGATACGGATAGCCGAACGTAGTGATGTTCTGCTTTCGCGATGCCCTCGTAACCAGTCGCAGCGTGCCGCCTCCCTCCGAGGTTTGATACAGACCTCCGGGAGGAGCGTACAGGAGGATCACGCCATTATCTCCCCAGGAGTAACTTGTTCCGGCATCCGCCACTGTGACGGGCGTTCCACCATCCACTGGCACACGCTTCAGGTGGGTGCCGGCGCGGAAGAGCACATTGCGCCCATCGGGCGACAGCACCGGAACTTCCGGAATCTCGCCCGGATCCAATCCACGGATTGGTTTTGCATCCAGCTCGTCGAGCTCGTGCACAAAAAGCTGTACACGGGTCGCGTCGCCGCCGACGTAGACGATGCGGGAGCCATCTCGAGCCAGCGCCATCGACAAAGTCGGGGGAGTTCGGAAGCGGGCGCTGTCGTTTTGTGTCAGCAGGAAGCGTGTCGGGCGATTCGGAGCGGGAGCGGGGGCGAGGAGCTTCATCGCGAGCGCGCCGAGTGCGATGCCCACTACGACGAGCGCCGTTACTCCTGCCGGCTTTCCAAACCATCTGTGCGGGCGCTCATTGCCCCGCGCTGCTGGGGAAGCGGAGGAAGAATCCAGAACGGCGACGGACCGCGTTCCGCGCAAGGCGTCGACAAAGTCCTGTGCAGTATCGAAGCGGTCGGCGGGAACTTTGGCGAGCGCGCAATCGACTGCTGCTTCGACGTGGTTTGGAACGGTGTTTCGCAGGGTGCGCAGCGGCCGAGGTTTGTCGGTGACGACCTTCGCGATCACGGCTTGTGCGCTACCGCCGCTGTGTGGCGGTTCGCCAGCCACCATCTCGTAGAGAACGGCACCCAGCGAGTAGATATCCGTGCGTCCGTCGATGGCGCGGTCCCCGCTAGCCTGCTCCGGGGACATGTACTGCGGTGTGCCCAGAAAGACTCCGGTCTGGGTGATGCGCGCTGGAGCGGCGGCGCTGAGCGCCAGTGCTATCCCGAAGTCTGCGATCAGCGGCTCCCCTTCGTGAAGCAGAATGTTCTCGGGTTTGAGATCGCGGTGAATGATCCCGTGCCGGTGCGCATAATCGAGCGCACTTCCGACGCCGACGGCGATGCGGACCGCTTCGCTGATGGGAAGCTGCCGCTGATTGTTGAGGCGGGTGCGCAGCGATTCGCCCTGTACATAGGGCATGACGTAAAAGAGGCGACCGTCCGCTGCGCCGCTGTCGAACAGGGGAAGCAGATGCGGGTGCTGTAGCCTGGCGGTGACGCGGATTTCGGCCAGGAAGCGCTCTTTACCGAGGACCGCAGCCAGCTCCGGATTGAGCACCTTGAGCGCGACTTCGCGGTCGTGACGCAAGTCGCGCGCGAGGTAGACGGTTGCCATCCCGCCCTGTCCGATCTCACTCTCGATTCGATACTTCCCGGCAAGCGCCGAGTTGATCTGACTCGCTTCGTCCACGTTGCCTCCGGAAGCGCGCGATAGAATAACATCTCGGCGGCCCTTCCCCGCAACATCCGCCGCCTGGTTCAATCGGCGAAAGGTGGTCGTGTATCCGATACTCACCGCGCCGCGTCCCCGCTACATTAGCCATACGATGGAAGACCTCACCACCGGCCCGCTCACCAGGCATCTGCTGAAGACTACGAGCTTCATGCTCGTGACGATGATCTTCCAGACGCTGTATTTCCTGATCGACCTCTACTGGGTCGGCAGACTCGGCACGCGCGCGGTCGCCGCAGTTGGAATAGCCGGCAACTTTACCTTTATCGTGCTCGCCCTGACGCAGATGCTCGGCGTCGGCACGACGACAGCCGTGTCGCACGCGGTCGGAAGAAAGAATCGCCAGGACGCGGAGCTGATGTTCAATCAGGCGCAGGTGCTGGCGATCGTTACAGGAATTGTTTTTCTGATCGTGGGGATGCTGGTGAGACTTCCGTACACGCGCGCGATGAGCGCCGATGCCGAGACGGCCGCGCTCTCGGCTCAGTACCTTCTCTGGTTCATTCCGGCGATGGCGCTGCAGTTCCTGATGGTCGCGGCGGGCGCCGCTCTGCGCGCAGTGGGGAACTTCAAGGCCGGTATGGTCGTCTCCACCGGCTCCGTGATGGTCAACATGGTGCTGGCGCCGTTTCTCATTTTCGGTTGGGTCACGGGCCACGCATTTGGCGTTGCCGGCGCGGCGATCTCGTCTCTCGTCGCCGTCGTGGTCGCTGTCATATGGTTCGCCACGTACTTCCTGCCAAAGGATTCATATCTTCGATTTGTGCGCGCCGATCTGAAGCCTCGTCTCGCGCTGTGGCGAAAGATGCTGAGCATCGGTCTGCCAGCCGGCTTCGAATTCGCGATGATGGGAGTGTACCTGATAGTCGTCTATGCGATTGCGCGACCGTTTGGCGCGGCGGCGCAGGCAGGCTTTGGAATCGGACAGCGTGTGATTCAGGCCTTGTTCATGCCCGCTGTCGCGCTCGGTTTTTCAGTTGCGCCCGTGGCGGGACAGAATTTCGGCGCGCGCAGTCGCGAGCGCGTCGTCGACACGTTTCGCAAGGCAGCGTATATGGTGTCGGCGATGATGGTGCTGCTCGTGATCGTCTGTCTGATCGCGCCCCATGCGTTGATCGGCGTGTTCTCCAAGGATCCCGCCGTGCTGGCCGTTGGTACGGAGTATCTGCGCATCGTGTCGTGGAACTTCGTTGCATCGGGTTTGATTTTCGTGGCGTCGAGCATGTTCCAGGCGATGGGAAACACGATTCCGTCGCTGGTGGCTTCCGGCGCGCGCATTCTGCTCATCGCCGTGCCGGCAATCCTGCTTTCGCGGACGGCGGGGTTTCAGCTGAAGTGGATATGGTATCTCTCGGTTGCGGCGGTGTTCATTCAGCTCGCGCTCAGCATGTTGCTGCTGCGCCGCGAATTCAGTCGACGATTGGCGTTCCCTTCCCAACCCAAATTGGACGACAACACTGCGATCGCGTCAGCGATGATCGCGGCGGAGT
>DASYIM010000015.1:0-4757 GCA_035997625.1 Gemmatimonadaceae bacterium | reverse complement strand
AACGTCGGGCCTTCGCTGGTGATGCGGATGCTGCCCCGAAGCTCCTTCGCGTCGGGGAAGTAGGCGTCAGCCTCCATCACTTCGCGCCACGCCGCGACAACGCGACGATCAGTGATCGGGCAGTCCGCCAGCGGAAAGACGTGAGCGGGGTCGTCATACGGATGAAGCCCGGCGATCCAGCGCGCGCCGCGACGACGCATCGCCAGAGTCAGCTTCGTCCTGTATCGCCACTCCTTCGGACTTCGATCGATCTCCGGGAGCTCCACCTGACGCTTGCCTATGCGCTGCAGCGAATCCCTGATGATCGAGCGCTTGGCGTCGAGCTGCGCATCGTAGGTCATGTGCTGCAGCTGGCAGCCCCCACACTTGTCGCGTGTATAGTGCGGGCACGGAGGCTCCACGCGCACCGGCGACGGGGTGACGATCGTGCGTAGCGAGCCGCGCGCAAAATGCCCTTTGCCTGATATCTGCGCCGTCACGACATCGCCCGGCGCCGTGCGTGGAACGAACACGACCAAACCGTTGCTCCTTCCAACGCCATCTCCCCCGGCGGCAATCGAGTCGATGGACACGCTGATTGTCGGCATCAGCTGCGTAATCCTTCGATGCGCGCGGCCTGCTTCCACGAATCGGACGCATCCGGCCTGGTCGCCGCCGCTCCGCCCACTGTCGAATCGACCGCCACTGATCGCGATGACCTGTCCCGCTCGGCGAGCAATGCTCCGGCGATGGCGGCGACCCGAAACGCATCTTCGCCCGGAGAGCGCGCAAGAATTTCAGGAAGACGTCGCTCCAGCCACTGGATGTCGATGGCGCCGCTACGGAATTCGTCATCATCCATGACGCGGATGTGAAAATCGCGCGACGTCTCGATGCCCCCGATGATTAAGTCGACCAGGGCCCGACGCATTCTGGTGACCGCCTGCTCCCGGTCTGCACCCCACACGATCAGCTTGGCCAGCATCGGATCATAGAAGAGGCCGATCTCACTCCCGGACTCGACGCCCCCATCCCAGCGCACGCCGGGTCCGCTCGGCAAATGCAGGTAGTCGATACGCCCGGTGGATGGAAGAAAGTTGTTGGACGCGTCCTCACTCGTGATGCGGCACTCGATCGACCAGCCGCGCGGCGAGATTTGCTCCTGAACGAACGGGATTCTTTCGCCAGCGGCAACCCGGAGCTGCCACTGCACCAAATCGATGCCTGTCACCAGCTCGGTGACCGGGTGCTCGACCTGGATCCGTGTGTTCATCTCGAGGAAATAGAAATCACCGCCCTTATCGAGAAGGAACTCGCACGTGCCGGCGTTGACATAACCCGCCGCTTTGGCCATTCGAACAGCGCTCTCGCCCATGCTCGCGCGGAGCTCCGGTGTAACCGCGACGCTCGGCGCCTCCTCGATCATTTTCTGGTGTCGCCGCTGAACCGAGCATTCGCGCTCGCCGAGGGAGACGACGTTTCCATGGGAGTCTGCCAGCACCTGTATCTCGATGTGACGCGGCTGCGTCACGAATTTCTCGAGGTATACGGCATCGTCACCGAACGCGCCCTTCGCTTCCCGCTTCGCCGCGTCAAGTGCGCGGGCCAGATCTTTGGCCTCCGAGACCACGCGCATGCCCTTCCCGCCCCCGCCAGCCGCGGCCTTGAGCAAAACCGGATACCCAAACTTCGCGGCGAGCTTCTCCGCTTCCGATGCATCCGCCAGCGCTTCGGTGGTGCCGGGCACGACAGGCACGTCGTTCGCCAGGGCCAGCGAGCGAGCTGCTGTCTTGCTCCCCATCGCCGCAATTGCTTCCGCCGGCGGACCGACCCAGACCAGGCCCGCGTCGCGCACCGCGCGGGCGAACCATTCCCGCTCGGCGAGAAAACCATAGCCCGGGTGGATCGCCTGCGCTCCGGTTTGTCTGGCGGCCTCGATTATCTTTTCGCCGCGCAGGTAACTCTCGCTCGATGGTGCTGGTCCGATCAGCACCGCTTCGTCGGCTTCGCGGACGTGGGGCGCGCGCACATCGGCTTCGCTGTAAACGGCGACAGTCCGTATTCCCAGCTCGTTGCACGCACGAATGACCCGCAGCGCGATCTCGCCGCGATTGGCGATCAGAACTTTGTCGAACACCTTCGGCTAAAGCGGAATGTTTCCGTGCTTCTTGGGCGGATTCTTGTCGCGCTTGCCCTGGAGCGATTCGAGCGCGCTGATGAGCACAGGCCTGGTGTCACGGGGATCGATGATGTCGTCGAGGTACCCGCGGCCGGCCGCGACATACGGGTGCGCAAACTTCTCGCGATATTCCTCGATCTTCGAATCGGTGGCTGCGGCGGGATTTTCGCTCTCCTGAATTTCCTTCCTGAAAAGAATTTCTACCGCACCCTTTGGCCCCATCACGGCGATCTCGGCCGTCGGCCAGGCAACGTTGAAGTCGCCGCGAATGTGCTTCGAGCTCATGACGTCGTAGGCACCGCCATAAGCTTTGCGCGTGATCACGGTGAGCTTGGGCACGGTGGCCTCACAATAGGCAAAAAGAAGCTTGGCGCCATGCTTGATGATGCCGCCATGTTCCTGGGCGACGCCCGGCAGGAAGCCGGGGACATCCTCGAACGTCACCAGCGGGATGTTGAACGCATCGCAGAATCTGATGAATCGCGCCGCCTTGAGCGACGCGTTGATGTCGAGAACGCCCGCCAGCACCGCCGGCTGATTTGCGACCACACCGATGCTAAACCCGCCGAGGTGGGCGAAGCCGCAGATGATGTTCCCGGCGTACTCGCGCTGGACCTCGTAAAACTCGCCATCGTCGACGACGCGCTTGATCACCTCGTGCATGTCATACGGCTTGTTGGCGTTGTCGGGCACGACGTCGAGCAGCGATTCCTCGCGCCGATCGCGCGGATCGGCGCCCGTTCCACGCGGTGCGTCGCCGAGGTTGTTCGATGGAATGAAGCGGAAGAGATCGCGAATCGCCTGAAGGCACTCCGTCTCAGAGTCACTGGCGAAGTGAGCGACGCCTGACTTGGCGGCATGGGTATCCGCGCCACCCAGCTCCTCCATCGAAACGTCTTCGTGCGTTACCGTCTTCACCACGTTCGGGCCGGTGACGAACATGTAGGACGAGCCGCGCACCATGTAGGTGAAGTCCGTGATGGCGGGCGAATAAACCGCCCCGCCGGCGCAGGGGCCCAGTATCGCGGAGATTTGTGGAATTACCCCGGACGCCAGGGTGTTGCGGAGGAAGATCTCAGCGTAGCCGCCCAGAGAGACGACCCCTTCCTGGATCCGCGCGCCCCCTGAATCGTTGAGTCCGATCATCGGCGCGCCGTTGCGCATCGCCAGATCCATGATCTTGACAATTTTTTCGGCGAACGCCTCGGACAGCGATCCGCCAAAAACCGTAAAGTCCTGCGAGAAGACGTAAACGAGGCGCCCGTCAATCTTGCCGTAGCCGGTGATCACACCGTCGCCGTAGAACTTCTGCGCTTCGAGCCCAAAGTCAGTCGACCGGTGGACGACGAAGCGATCGAGCTCGACGAAGCTTCCCTCATCGAGCAATAGATCGAGCCTCTCCCGGGCGGAGAGCTTGCCCTTTTCGTGTTGTGCCTTGAGCCGGGCTTCCCCGCCCCCCAGCTCCGACTCAGCCCGGCGGCGCCCGAGGAGGTCCAGCTTGTCGCGCATCGTCATTGGAGCGAAAAGCTAACTCCCTGCGGAATGGGCATCTAGCGGCGGCGCGGCCATTGCTATCGTTTTGTGGTGCACTCAATTCCTACACCCGTCCGAATTGACGCAACCGAGACGAAGGACACGAAAACCACGCCAGCGCGGCAAGCGCCGTCCCGCGCAGCAGCACACGTCGCTTCCGACGAGCCGCAACGCGTACATGGATACGCGCCAGTGGCTTATCGAAAGGCACGGACCCGTGTGCGCCTACTGCGAGCGCCGGGTAAGCGCGAAAGCGATAACGATGGATCACGTCACGCCGCGGAAGGGGAAGACTGCATACGACCGGCGAGACAATCTCGTCCTGGCGTGTCCGGCGTGTAACGCGCTCAAGGCGGATCAACCATTTCTGGCATTTCTGCTCGCTCGCCGCGCCCGCGCCGCAAGCCTCCTCCGATACGGCGAGCATTTGAGCCCGATGCTGTTGGATCTTGCCAGGGAAATCGCCGGGCCCGAAGCCGCGGCGCGCGCGGCGCGGCTTGCTGATCCCGACTACCCGTATCTCGACTAGGAGCCCGTCGGCTTCAGCGCCTTGAGTGGCGGTCGCGGGCTTTCCTCGTCGGCCCCACCTTCATCCGCTTCGGCGGATGCGGTCGGTCGCGGTACCGAGGGTATCGATGCGGATCGCCGGGTCTTTGGCTTTAGCCGCGCCTTGAGGAACGCCAACACGTCCGACTCGTGTTGGCGCAGAGTCGGTCCGGTCGATTTGCGCTTGTTCCAGCGGCGCTCCGGCAGCGGCGGCAGGACTGAGCCCTCGAGGTAGGCTTCTATCAGCGCCGGGTGGATGTAGTACTTGCGACAAACGCTGCGGGTGTTGCCCAGACGCTTCGCCGTAAGGTCGACGGCGGAGATGATGTTTTTCTCGGCGTCGCGCTTGGTGCCGGCAGGGCCCATTGCGCGAAGGGCTTCCGCCGCCAACATGGTTCCGGCCCAGGTGCGGAAATCCTTGGCCGTGACTTCGCGCCCGGTGACTTCCTGGAGGTAGGCGTTCACGTCCTCGGCATCGACTTCCTGACGCTTGCCCTCGTCGTCGAGGTACTTGAACAGC
>DASYIM010000014.1:0-19212 GCA_035997625.1 Gemmatimonadaceae bacterium | reverse complement strand
GATGCGCGCGAGTAGCGGATCGCGTGGCTCCCGTGCTCATAGTGGCAAGAAAGGCGCGGAGGCTCTGATTCCGTGACACCCTACGCCGCCGGAAGAGCTGAAAAGCTGTTCAGCGTAGTTTGGCTTTCAGCTCCCTGCTTCGGTATTCGATGCGCCTGCTACTTCTCGCGATCAATACGCCGAGGCTACACCCACCAGGGATCAAAGCAATCGTAGTTGTGCTGGCGGCAGATCTTTCCGTCCCGGAATTCGAGGAAGATCGAGACGTGGGCTCTGAGCTCTGAGTCGGCGGGAAGACTATCGACGGGAACGGCGAGCAGTCCGCTCCAGTGGACTTCGAGCGCGACGTTGTCGCCGTCGACAATCGAATTAAGCACGTCGAACCGCTGAGCGCGTACCACCTGCTTTCCTTTGCGGGCGGAGGCGAGCAGCGCTTTGAGATCGCGATGCGCTCCGATCGGCGACAAACGGTTCGGAAATTCCTCCTGCACCACATCCGTGGTGAAGAATTCCGCCAGTGCACCGCCCTCGGCGCCCGTTTCCAGCGCTTCGAGGTAGCGGCGTGCGATTGCGAGATTGTCGGTCGCGGTCATCGTCATGCTCGGCCCCTTAGACTCGTGTAGCAGTTCGTTTGACGTGACGAACGGGGAAGTGGTCACAAATTGAGTTTCGGAACCACGCCCATGGTAGTAGCAGCAACTGCTGAGCTCCGTCCAATCTATCGACCGCTGAGCCAGGCCCTTCGCCGTTCGAGCTGCGCCGGACCCGCGGTCGGATCTTCGACAATGCGCACTCGCGGTCGAGAGTAACCGGTGACGGAAACATTGACGCGCGCTCGAGCTCCTTCGCGGACAATGTCGATGGGGACTACTTGTCCCAGCCGGACGGTGCGGAAGGCCCGCCGGAAAGACGGAAAGGAGTCGATAGGAGCATTGTTGAACGCCATCAATTCCATACCAGTGTGAAGGCCCGCCCGCCCCCACACGCTGGAAGGATCCTGAATCCAGACGCGCATGCGCCCACCGCCTCGAGGCGGATAGGCCCAGATGCGAGTGTCCGGCGAAGGGGTCCCGGCGCTGTCGGTTGCGGGAATCGTGTCGACAATGGCGTGCAATCCAAGCGAGGGCAAATAACGATTGAAATCGATTGGGCGCGGCTGGCGCACGTGATCGTCGAAAAAACGATCGACGTTGCAGCCGCAAACGTCTTTGGCGGTGTTCTGCACATCGTCAGTGGTGAAGCCACGCTTGTCCGCAAATCGCGAGTAAAGCGTTCGCATAAGATCATCGAGCCCTCGCTGACCATGCGTCGAGTCCTTGATGATGAGATCGAGGGCCGTTCCGATCAGCCTGCCTTGACTGTAGTAATTCGGCTCGTAGTCTCCATTGATGCCTGTTGTGTCGGCCGCGTGCGCGCTGGCAACTTCGGGCGATATGCGCGTGTTGCCCGCCGTACCGTAGTACGACTCGAGCTCTTCGGCGAGCAAATCCGAGCGCGACTTGTTGTCCTCGGGGAACCCGGCGCGGCGCGTGAGAGCCTCAGCGTAGTACATCGTCACGCCTTCGCTCAGCCAGAGTCCGGTGGCGCGGGCGGGCCGATCGACGCTGAGGACGCCGCGTCCCTCGGGATAGAGACGCATCAGATTCCAGGCGTGAAAAAATTCGTGCGCCAATTCCGGCAAGTACATCAGCGGATCACGCGCGAGATCCCGGCTCGGCATTCCGAGAGTAACCGAGTTTCTGTGCTCGAGCGCCCCCCACGCTCCGTCTTCTATCAGGAAGTTGTAATGGGGATACGGCGGCTTGCCGAAAACAGAGACAGCCTCGCGCGCAACTTTTTCGATTGCGGTAACAAATCGGGCTGTGTCGAACGGAGTCGCGTTTGGTAGTGGCCAATACACCACGGCATGAGGGATACCGTCGATGTTGAAATGCCAAATGCGGAGCGAGTCACCGTAGAGTATCGGGCTGTCGAGAAGCGTGCGAAAATCGGTCTCCGCCCGCGTTTCAAAAGATGGCCTTCGTATCTTTGGCGGCGGCTGACCCGGCTCGATCACGATAGGCATCGACGAGGAGATGAATCTCTGTGAACCTCCCAGATCCCAAACGATCTGTCCGGGGAGGTATAGAGAAACATCGACCTCCGATTGTGGCACATCAGGGAGGTAAAGAAAGGAGTCGACCGGGTTTATCGAACCGCCATCGGAGCGAATGACCGTATGCCACACGGGCCGATAGGATGAATTTTCCTCGGGGAGTCTGATGTCGTAGGACAAGTAAGCGTTACCCGCGTGGCTGATTACACGCCAGACGTTCTCGCGGTCGACCTGCAGCAGTGCCTTTCTGTCGAAGCCGTTTACCTGCCAGCGGGTGAGATAGCGCCAGAAGCGATCATCGTACTCGGGATGAACGGCCATCGCCAAGCGCACCGATCTCGGACCCCAGCCGATCTGCATGACGACCTCGATCGAAGTCAGATCATCAGGATTAATTCCGAGGCTGTAGGAGACGTGAGTCTTCTTCCGGTAACTAGCGGTGACACTGAGCCCGAGGACGATCAGCGCGGCTAGACGAACGGTGCTTTTCAACGGTTTTCTCCGGCGCCTTGGGTCGAGCTAAGGATGCCAGCTATGGGCCGCGGGTTGGAATGGGAGGAAACCCGGTATGAGCGCTTACTTAGCTACCTACTGTAGTAGCGCCGCAACATCCTGTCTAAGCGCGCGGAAGGCATCGGCATTGAACCTGTTGGCTTCGCGCTCGGACGCGCCGAGGAAATCGCCGACGGCGGTGCCGCTCAGGTGATTGAGGAAGCGCAGAATTCCGCTTTCCTGGACGACGAGGGATCCGCGGCGGTTGAGGATCGTCTGCGATCCCGGATTGTCGCGAACCGAAATGCGCACCGGAATGCCCTGACCCTGGAACGGCCGGTGAAGTGGCGACTTGAGGAGCGTTCCCATCGTTGGCGGCAGGCGCCAGTTGGGCTCCTTTGCAAAGCGCATCTGCCACCCGCGCTCATGCGGGGTGTTGATCAGCTCGAAGTCGCCGATCATGTCGGTCCAGCCGACGGTGAAGAGCGCGATCTTCATCGACATGTCGAGCTGGATGGTCAACGCTTCGGGCATCGAGCGGATTCCGCCCCCGATCGGCATGAAGCGCCCGCCTTTGCTGCGCACCTTGAAATGCATGTAGTAGTTCGCCGCCGAAGCGTCGAACCAGCGCGCACCGGATTTGTCGGTGAGGGTGATGCGGTATTTGCCTTTGCTGATGTATTTGTCGATGTACGCCGCGTAGTGCGGCATCGTCGCCTTCAGTATGTCTGGCGTGAGCTTGATGGCGATGTCGAACGTGGTGGCGCCTTCGTTGTCTGGTGTGATGCGAAGGGTGTCGATTGTGAACAACCTGCCGAGCGCGGCGACGGTACGGGGAAAGCTGGTGGTGTAATTGGCACGGACTGCCGCGGACGTTTTCCCCTCGCCGGCATCGAGCGTCGCGGCCAGAACATCGGCGATGTTTTTGGCGGCGATTCTTCCCAGAGCGACTTCGACGTTGGTGAACCACTCGTACTCGTTGTCGCTCAATTTCCTGAGACGGACTATCTCGCGGGATTCCGTCAGCGCGTTGGGCGACTCGTTGGAGAGAGCGGGGGTGACGACGTAGCGATCGACGACGAAGTGTCCCTCGTCGCCAAACAGCCTGGCGCTATCGGGCCCGATCGACAGCCAGATGGTGGTGTCGTTGTAAATACCCGACGGTGTAAGCGCGTAGTGGCCGAACTGTTGCCGCGCACGGATGATTCGCGGGGGCCGCTGGATGCTGGTAAAGCGCGATCCGACCGAATAAAAAAACTCCTCCGCGTTCTGTTTGGCGAAGGGGATATTGGGGCCGAAGGCGGGTGCGACTTCTCGACAGCCGGCAAGAGCGCCGGCAGTGGCGATCGCGGCCGTCAGAAATCGAACGATGGTTGAGCGTTTCACCCGCGAAAGTTCAGGGATCGACGGTTATTGGGGAAGGAGGAGGGTCCGAAAAGAACGATCGGCAACTGGCTCTGGCGCCCCTCTGTGTAAACGATTACATATTTCGGACACCGTCACTGCCTCGGTTGTGTGCGTAGAGGTTTGCCGCCGTCGGCGTGGGAGGGGAATGGTCACGATCAAGGATGTTGCCCGCGAAGCCAACGTATCCGTCGCCACTGTCTCCAGAGTTCTGAACGGCAGCGGACCTGTGAGCGACGAGACGAAGAAGCTGATTCGTGAAGTCGCCGGCAGGATGCGGTACGTCCCGCACAGCGGCGCGCGCAGCCTGATCACGAGCAAGACCGAGACGATCGGTGTTCTCCTCCCCGATTTGTACGGCGAGTTTTTTTCTGAGGTGATTCGCGGGATGGACGACACCGCGCAGAAGAACGGCTTTCACCTGTTGATCTCGCGCGCCTACGCCGACCGTCACGGTATCGAGACGGCGATGAAGGCGATGCGCGGGCGCGTCGATGGTGTCGTCGCCATGTCGCCCGACCTGGACGAGGAATCGCTGCTCAACCTGCCGAGCACGATTCCCGTAGTGCTCCTTTGCTCGGTGCCGAGGGGGTACGACATCGACTCGCTCACCATCCACAATTCCCGCGGGGCGAGGGAGATGGTGGCCCACCTGGTCTCGCTCGGACACCGGCGTATCGCGATCATCAAAGGCTCGGCGCGAAACTACGATGCGGCGGAAAGACTGCGCGGCTATCGAACGGCGTTGAAGGACGCGGGGATCGCGCCGGATCCCGCGCTCGAGCGCGATGGAGATTTTACCGAAGCGGCCGGCTACAGCGCGGCGCTCGAGTTATTGGCGCTCGCGGATCGTCCAACGGCGATTTTTGCCGCCAACGATTCGATGGCGATCGGCGTACTCAGCGCGCTGCGAGAATCCGGAGTCGACATCCCGGGTGAGATGGCGGTGGCCGGATTCGACGACATTCCCCTCGCCCGCTACATGGATCCGCCCCTCTCCTCGGTGCACGTGCCGATCTGCGAGCTCGGCGCGCGGGCGGTGGAGATGCTCCTCCACGGCATCACCCACAAGAACGATCACCAGCGCCGCCGCGAGCGCGTATCGACCGAGCTCGTCATCCGCCGCTCGACGAGCGCGATGCCGGCGGAGCGTCCACCTCCAAACCTCAGCAGGGCGAAGTCTCCTCTCTGATACATCAGGTCCGTAAGGAATTTGTCGATGAACCACAAACCGGAGATGTACATGCATACCAGTAAGTTCAAATCGCAGCGCTTTTTTGAAACGCTTGCAATGATCATTGCGCTCGTGTGCGTTGTGAATGGCACTCTTTACTCGCAGACGACGACGTCCAACATTCGGGGGTATGTAATCGGAGCCAGCGGCGCTCCCGTTTCGGATGCGCAGGTTATCGCCCGAATGCCGGCGACGAACGAAACACGAGGCACGACTACCAACGCCGCTGGCTTCTATTACCTCGGCGGACTCCGTCCTGGATCCTACGAGATTACGATTCGGAGAGTTGGAGTGGCGCCGCAGACACGTGCCGCGACGCTGCGGATAGGAGAGACAGTGGACTTGAATGTCTCAACGTCCGATGTGGCCACGCAGCTGGCAACTGTCGAAGTGGCTTCAGCCCGGACAGGCACGACGACCAAGACGTCCGAAGTGGGAACCAACATTACCCGCGAACAGATCAGCAACCTGCCGAACTTCGAGCGTAACGTGCTCGACCTCGCCAAGCTGACACCCGGAGTCTCCGCCCAGGAAGTTAACAGCACGGACAAAGTGCTCGCCTCTGGCGGACAACCACCCGAAGCCGTGAACATCTTCGTGGATGGGGCCAGCTACAAGAATGATGTTCTTCGCGGTGGTGTTGTGGGACAGGACGCCAGCAAAGGCAATCCGCTCCCTCAGGGCGCGATCGATCAGTTTCGTGTTATCACCCAGAACTACAAAGCGGAATATCAGAAGGCGGCCAGTGTCATTATCGTTGCCACCACGAAGAGCGGGACCAACACACCTGAGGCGGATATTTTCGCCTACGGAATTGGCAAGGCTTATGTAGCCAAGGATGCACTCACTGCCCGGCGCGGCGGAGCGCGTCCGAATTACCAGCGCGTTCAGGCGGGTGGCAACATCGGCGGGCCGCTCATCAGGGACAAACTCTTTTACTTCGGAACGTACGAGCTGAACTTTCGGAATGAGCCGGCGTATATCCTGCTCGGCGGCGACACTACCTTCGCTCCCGCGTCCCTGGTGGCCACACTGCGCCCGTTCACAGGGCAGCAGGCGCAGGAGTTCCGTGAGCACCTGGGCCTCGCCAAGCTCACCTTCAATGCGTCCGAGCGAAACACATTCGACGGCAGCTTTACGATTCGCAAGGACGATGACTTCCGCGGCTTCGGCGGGCAGACCGCGTTTGAAGCGGCCGAGAATCTACGCGTCACCACCTACACGCCGGTTCTCAGCTACAAACACGCGGGAGACCGCTGGCTGAACGAAGCGCAGGCGAGCGCGCAATTCTTTACCTGGAATCCGACAGCAAGGAATTTCACCACCGTCGGCCAGAACTATTTCGGTCTCCTGCGGATCGGCGGAAAGGACACGGATCAGGACTTCCAGCAGAACCGCTTTACGCTGCGTGATGACGTCACTCGCGGCGCAGTCAGCCTGGGCGGAGAGCACACGTTAAAAATGGGCGCCGGAGTCGATTTCCTTTCCTACACGGGGACGAAGTTCTTCGTCGGTAACCCGGTCTTCAATTTCCGGAGGGCGCCAGAAAACTGGGCGACACCATTCGAGGCGCAAACTGGATTCGGCGACCCGACGATCAAGAAAAACAACGTTCAATTCGGGGGGTACGTTCAGGACGACTGGTCGATCAGCCGTGCGCTCGTGCTCAACCTCGGCCTGCGCTGGGATGCCGAGACGAACATGATCAACAACGACTACGTGACGCCGCTGCCGCTGGCCGATTCGTTGCGGACCGCTTATGCGAACGGAATACTCGTCGTTGCGCAACCACAACCTACCGGCCCCGCGGTGAACGTTCCTGTTATTCAGGAGCTCGGCGGAATCGAGCGGTACATCACGACAGGAAAGAGCACGCGCCCGATGTACAAGAAGGCGTTCCAGCCGCGACTCGGCGCGTCGTACTCTCTACCTGATGACAAGACGGTACTCTTTGGCGGAGCAGGGCTCTACTACGACCGCAATTACTGGAACACGCTGTTCGATGAGCAATTCAGACGTCAGTTCCAGGTCATTACGATTGGTTTCAGCAACACATGCACTCCCGGGCAGCGGAACTGCGCTGCGTGGGATCCGAAGTATTTCGATCCAGCACAGTTGCGTGCGCTTGGGTCGGCGGTCGGCGCGCCCGAGGTTTTCCTCGTTGCGAACGACATGGTTCCTCCACGTACCTTCCAGTTTTCGGCAGGAGTCCGCCGAAGCCTTGGTGCCAGCCTGTTGACCCTTTCGTACAATGGGCTCCGCGGGCGGAACTTCATGAACTTCGTACGTGGGGGTCCGGGATTCGGCGGGTACGCGGCCGTTTTCGTTGCGGATGATCGAGTGAAGACCTGGTACGATGCCATGCAGCTACAGCTCCAGCGTCCGCTTATTGGGATGTGGGGCGGAAGCTTGGCATACACGCTCTCGAAATCGACGGAACAGGGACAGAGTCAGGACCTCTTCTGGGGCTTCGACGACCGTTTCCCGACGGTTGGAGACAGGCCACGACGCGTTGCTCCGGGCGATCAGCGCCACGCGATTGTAGCCAGTGGAATTGTCCGGCTGCCTTATGACTTTCTTTTCAGCAGTATTGTGAATCTCGGCACCGGTATCGCCGTGAACGCCAGCGACAAGAGTCAGGGCTTTGGGCCGTACCAAAACCGGTCGTACATCTTTCAACCGCCGACGCGCGCCTTCCTCGGAATCGGCCACGTGTTCGCAACCCAGAACATGGATATCCGCCTGCAGAAGGACATCGACTTCGCGTCGTCGCAGACTGCGGCAATCGTCGTCGACGTGTTCAACGTGTTCAAAAGCGAAAACTTCGGCTGCTACAACACGGACATCAATCCTCCGAGTCAGCCAAACACGAATTATGGCCAGCCGGGGTGCGCCGCGCTCGGGCGGCGACTGCAGCTGGGAATCCGTTACGGATTCCATCCAGCCGGGGGCGTTCAGTAAATAGTCGCGCCAGCTAAAATTGAACTGATGTACCCGTACGGATCGGCGCTGGTTGGGGAGTACCACAACCAGCGCCGATTCTTGCTGATACACCTTCTGCAAACGGTGGCACAGGAAGCCATGCTTAAACCGGGTGTGATATCTCGTCGATTCTGCCTCGTAGTGTTCGCCGTCGCATCGGCGTGCACAAGCGCGACGTCGGTCACCGGCATTGGCCCGAGCTCGCCGTCGTCTCTATCCGCTCGACAGGCGGCTTTCCTCGACACGCTCGAGCGCCGCACGTTCAACTGGTTCTGGGAACGAACCGACGCCAATACCGGGCTCACTCCAGATCGCTGGCCCACGAAGAGTTTCTCGAGCGTGGCGGCGATCGGTTTTGCGCTGACCGCGTATCCGGTGGGGGTCGAGCGCGCGTATGTCAGTCGCGCGGACGCGGCACAGCGGACGCTCAATACTTTGCGGTTCATGTACAATGCCCCGCAGGGATCGCAGCCGACCAACGTCACCGGGTACAAGGGATTCTTCTATCACTTCCTCGACATGCAGAGCGGTTTCCGTTTCGAGCGGGTCGAGCTGTCGACAATCGACACCTCGCTCCTCCTTGGCGGGATTCTGTTTGCGCAGTCGTACTTCACCGGCGCGGATCCGACGGAGAGCGCGATTCGCGCGTACGCCGATTCGATCTATCTGCGGGTCGATTGGGCGTGGGCGGTGAACCAGCCGAACGTGGTCAGCATGGGCTGGCACCCCGAGAGCGGGTGGATCAATGCCGATTGGCGCGGCTATGACGAGGGAATGATCGTCTATGTGCTCGCACTGGGATCGCCCACTCATTCGATAGATCCCGCGAGCTGGGCGGAGTGGACGAAGACCTACGTGTGGGCCGATTTCTACGGGCAGGCGCACGTCAACTTTCCGCCGCTGTTCGGGCACCAGTACTCGCATATCTGGATCGATTTCCGCGGAATCCAGGACGTGTACATGCGCGGGAAGGGGATCGATTATTTCGAGAACTCCCGCCGAGCGACTATTTCGCAGAGGTTGTACGCGATCGCCAACCCCGGGCAGTGGAGAGATTATGGCGCGAACGTCTGGGGGCTGACCGCCGGGGACGGTCCGTTCGATACGACCTTGGTGATCGGCGGACGTTCGCGCCAGTTCTGGACTTACCGCGCTCGCGGGGCGGCGGCGAATGGGATTCAGGACGATGGCACGATTGCTCCGACGGCGGCAGGTGGATCGGTGGCGTTCGCGCCGGAGATTGCGATTCCGGCGCTCGTCGCCATGCGCGAGAAGTACGGAGACAACCTCTTCACGAATTACGGATTCGTCGACGACTTCAATCCGACCCTGACCGAGGGAACTGCCAGGTACGGTCGCATCGTCGCGGGAGTCGGCTGGTTCGACACAGACTACCTGGGGATCGATCAGGGTCCGATAATCGCCATGATCGAGAACTATCGGTCAGATCTGATCTGGAAGACGATGCGGAAAAACAAATACATCGTCGCCGGGCTGAAGAAGGCGGGCTTTACCGGCGGCTGGTTAGGGAACTGAGCGAACCAGCCTACTGAGGAAGGGTACGGAAGACGAAGACCTTGAAGGGAGCGGCGAAAGGAAAGACAACCATCACGCGAAGGCCGTTGTCGAGAATCTCGCCCGTCGGCGGTCCCGCGCAGATGGCATTGATCGGACAGGGAATCGCGTCGGCAAATTCGATCCTCGAATTCTTGATGGTGTAGACGTAGTTGCTCGTGACGGTGTAGCGGCTACCACCTGACTCGATCCAGTCCTGCGCAATGATCGCACCGCCTGCCTGGTCCATCGACAACGTGCCCGAGAGTATCGTCGGCCCGACTGTTCCCGTGCCCGGAGGGGCAACCGCCGGAAGACCTTGTCCGTCGACGGCGGTAAGCCCGAAATGGGCGGAGATGCTTCCGGGCGCGCTGGGATCGGTGCACGCTAGAGCGGCGAACGCAAGCAGGAGAAAAAGGTTCTGACGACGCGGGGGCATGAAATTTAGGAGCAACGCTTGATGGCGAGAACAGCTAGACTCAGTCGAGTGCGTACGGCCCGCGATAGAGGTACGTGACCAGGTGTCCGACGTTGAGAAGATCGTAGTAATAGAGAGTCACGGTTGTGGCACTGGTAAACTTGCCGAACGGTGGCCCGACGCACATTGCAGTATCGAGACATGGCTCATCGAGGGCAAGGCTGTCCCCGATAATACGGTACGAGTAATGAGCGGTGTCAGTCGTCTCGCGCGCGGGAAGCGTCGCATGCACCTGGCGCGTGTGTGCGGCGACATCCGCAGTCCCTCCCTCGTACAGTGTAAGACTTGCCCAGTACAGCAACGTAGTATCTCCGCCAGATGCTCGGATAACCACCGGTACTGACTGAGCGTCGACGGATTCAAGCACGAACGACCGTAATACTACCCGTGGGCTCGTGGTCTCATGACATGCCACTGTAAGGGCTGCTACGAGGATGAAGGCTTTCTGACACGACAGACGCATGCTTACCTCCGCAACTGAGATACTTTCAGCATATGCGACTCGATCCTTCGCGTCCAGTGACATCTCCGTTGGTGCTCGCTGGTGGCTGGCTTGCGAACTAGTTTCGATTGCGCCTGAGACCAGGGTCTTGCTCTGGTGGCGGCGCAAACGACGCGCTTCGCCGATAGAGATAGACTGGCCAGTATCGCTGAGGAGTAACTTCTGCGGTAAGCGTCACTGTTGAGTCAGAGACTTTACCAACATAGCCCAGGAAACACGGTGCTTTGCAAGGGTGGAATGCAAGCTCGATGCTGTCTCCGTGAATACGATACTGTGAATACGCCGTTGATATGCTGCCTGATTTGCCGCCTCCCGGTGGGTCTCCGTGACTCGAATATGTCTGGTATTCCTGCGTCGTCGCACGTCCATCGGCATAAAGCCAGAGTTTGCCCCAGTGCGTCGTCATGGTGACATCTCCCGCGGGCCAACTGGCCGGCAAGGGCTTGGCATCGATCGACTCGAGGATGTAGTAAGCAGGGCGACCCTGCGCTGCGGAAGCGGGCTTGTGACACGCCATTCCGAATGCGAGAAGAGTAAAGACTGCGTGCCGAGAAGTCAGGCGCATATACGGCTCGGTAAATTAGGTACTGGAAAGAAAAGCCGGCATCACCGGCGGCTGGATGGGAAACTGACCGCCGGCTGTGCCGGTGACCTTATTGAATTATGCCTTCGGTTATGAGATGGAAATCGTACATTATTCCGCTGTTCGCGCCGTACATGACGAGGGTGAGGCGTGAGCCGCTAATGGTTCCTTTCGGGGGCGCGGCGCAGAGTGCGTTTGCGGGACAGGGCGGGTCGTAGTCGAATTGAATCTCGTTCCCAGTGATGGTGTAGGTGTAGTTGGTTGCGAAGATAATGTCGCCTCCAGCCATCTGGTTGCGATGTTCGGTCAGGGTCGCGAGTCCGGTGGCCTTCAGCTGCAACGTTGCCGACAAAATCGTCGGGGACTCGGGTATCGGAGACACGAACGTAGGTAGCGGTCGACCGTTGATGTTGGCGAGTGTGTAGCCAACAGGCGGTGAGGGTGGCGCAGCAAGGTCGTTGCACGCGAAGACCGAAACGATGGCACCGACAAATGCGATCTTACGTGACAGGGACATGAGGACCTCCTCGGAAAGGTTGGCGGAACGGCAATTCTTTGAGGAACGGTTGATGAGCTTTGGACACTCAACCCGCATGATCACCCCACAACGCTGGCGATGCGTCAGAGCGGGGGTTCTCCTCGTCACAGGCCTGGGCTGCTCCTCGGCCTCGGCGGGCGACAAGACTACTCTACGTATTTGGGCAATGGGGCGCGAGGGGGAAGTTCTGTCGCAACTGATGCCGGCTTTCGAGAAGGCGCATCCGAATATCCACGTTGAGGTCCAGCAGATTCCGTGGACGGCGGCTCACGAGAAGCTTCTGACCGCCTACGTCGGTGAATCCACCCCCGACATCGCGATGCTCGGCAATACCTGGGTGCCGGAGTTCGTCGCCCTCAACTCGCTGGCACCCCTTGATAGCCTTGCCGCTCAATCAAAGGAGATTCGCCGAGACGATTTCTTCGACGGCATCTGGAAGACCAACGTCGTCAATGGAAAGACTTACGGCATCCCGTGGTACGTCGACACCCGACTCATCTTTTACCGCTCCGATCTGCTGGCGAAGGCGGGATACAGGGAATTCCCGAAGACGTGGGACGAGTGGATCGCGGCGATGAAGAAGATGAAGCAGCAGATGGGACCCAACCAATTCCCGCTGCTGATGCCGACCAACGAGTGGCCGCAACCGGTGATCTTCGCGTTGAACGTGGGGTCACCGATTCTCCGCGACGGTGGGCGGTACGGCGCGTTCGAGCAGGCGCCCTTCCGCAAGGGATTCGACTTCTACATGAACATCTACCGGCAGGGGCTGGCTTCGCCGGTTTCGACTTCACAGGTGTCGAATCTGTTCCAGGAGTTCGAGCGCGGGAACATCGCGATGTTCATCTCGGGCCCGTGGTACATTGGCGAGATGAAGAACCGGCTCGACTCGGTGACGCAGAAGAACTGGATGACGGCGGCGATGCCGGGACCGAACGGGCCGGGTGTGTCGACGGCGGGCGGCTCCAGCCTGTCGCTGTTCGCAGCGTCGAAGCACAAGAGAGAAGCGTGGCAGCTGATGGAGTATCTGTCGCAGCCGTCGGTTCAGCTCGAGTTCTACCAGCTGACGGGCGACTTGCCGCCGCGCAAGAGCGCGTGGCAGGATACGGCGCTCGCCAACAACAAATACGCGCGGGCGTTTCGCGACCAGCTGGAGCGGGTGGTGCCGACGCCGCAGGTGCCGGAGTGGGAGGAGATCGCGACAACCATCTTCGAGCATGGTGAGCAGGCGATACGCAAAGTAAAGACGGTGGATCAGACTCTCGCGTCGCTGGATCAGGATGTCAACGCCATGCTGGAGAAGAGACGGTACCTGTTGAGCCAGGGGTCCCGGCCGTGATGGCTTGGAGCTATGAGCTAACAACTTTGATAGACGCTGGGCGCTGCCAGCTTAAGACGGATCCATGAGAGCGACGCATTCGCCGGGGGATGTTGGTAAGGCGGCGTGGCTGTTTCTGGCGCCGGCGCTCGCCCTAATCTTCGTTTTCTTTTTTCTGCCCGTACTCGCTTCGCTCGTATTGAGCGTCACCGACTTCGACATCTACGCCATCGCCAATCCGCCGACGACGAGGTTCGTCGGGCTCGCCAACTATGTGAAGCTGCTGCATACGCCGGAGTTCTGGCAGGCGCTTCGGAACACATTCTACTTCGCGCTGGTCGGAGGGCCGCTCACCATCGCGGTGTCGCTGGCGGCGGCGCTGCTCCTCAACGCCAGGCTGGTGCGATTCAAGGGATTCTTCCGCACCATCTACTTCACGCCGTTCGTCACCACCCTCGTCGCCGTCGCCATCGTCTGGCGCTATCTGTATCACACCAAATACGGCCTCCTCAACTACGCGCTTGGGCACATCGGGATCGGACCAATCGACTGGCTGGGAAATCCGCACTGGGCAATGCCGGCGATCATTCTGCTGGCGGTGTGGAAGCAGTTCGGGTACAACATGCTGATTTTCATCGCCGGCCTGCAGGCGATTCCGCAGGACCTGTACGACGCCGCGGAGATCGATGGCGCCGGGCCGGTGCGACGGTTCTTCAATGTCACGCTGCCGTTGCTGGGGCCGACGCTTCTCTTCGTCGGGGTCATCACTATGATCGGCTACTTCCAGCTGTTCTCGGAGCCGTATGTGATGACGCAGGGTGGGCCGCTACGGGCGACGACCAGTGTCGTGCTGATGATGTACGAGGAAGGGTTCCGCTGGTGGAGGATGGGATACGCGGCCAGCATCGCGTTTGTTCTGTTCATCGTGATTCTGATTGCGACGCTGATCCAATTCCGGCTGCAAAAGGAGCGGATCTGATGACTCCACAGCGGACATCAACTGAAGACTACCAGCTGGGGGCAGTGAGCGGAGCGGCTCGGAGCGCCGAGCTGGGTTCGGCGAAAACTCGACGACGGATATCTCAAGTAATTCTTTATGCATTGCTGATCATTGGTGCGCTGCTGGCGATCTTCCCGATGGTTTGGATGGTGTCGGCTTCACTCATGCCGACGGGGGAGGCTAGTACTTATCCGCCGCATCTCATTCCGTCGCGCATCACGTTCAGTCATTATGGGGACCTGTTCACGAGGCTAAACCTCGGACGGTATCTGTTCAACAGCACGCTGATCTCCGTCACGGTGACGGCAGTATCACTGGTCATCAACTCAATGGCGGGGTACGCATTTGCCAAGCTGAGATTCCGCGGCCGCGATCGGGCGTTCCGCCTGCTGTCGCTCGGCCTGGTGCTACCCGTCCAGGTGGCGATGCTGCCGCTCTTCCTGCTGATGAAGAATCTCCATCTCATCAACACTTACTGGGGCGTGATCATCCCGGGGATGGCGAGCATCTTCGGAATCTTTCTCATCCGGCAGTACGCGCTCTCGATTCCCGACGACATGCTCGACGCGGCGCGCATTGACGGCGCCTCGGAGCTCCGTATCTACTGGTCGGTGGTGGTACCGGGAATTCTTCCTATCCTGGCGACCCTGGCGATCTGGACTTTTCTCGCCACCTGGAATGATTTCATGTGGCCCTTGATCGTCTTAAGTGACGAAGCGCACTACACGCTCCCCGTCGCCCTCGCCAACCTCTCGGGCGAGCACGTGCAGGATACGGAGCTGATGATGGCGGGCTCGGTGCTTACCGTGATACCGGTGCTGGCCGTCTTTCTCTTTCTACAGCGGTACTACATCCAGGGTGTTATGGCTGGATCCGTAAAGGGATAAGGAGATTTTGGATGAAGTGTAGGGCAATGGTTCTTCTTTTCTGCGTCGTCACTTTGCCGTTGCGGGCGCAGAATCAGCCAACGACGCCGTCGAATCCGCCGGCTCCGACTCCGGTGCCGACGATCGTCCCTGCCAACCCCGTTACGGCGGCGCCGGCTCAGGCGGCGGTGCCCACTACTATAGTATTGGATTCCTTCGATTCGGTGTCGCAGTGGACGACGACGCCGGCGGAGGGAGTGGAGATCTCGGTCCATCAGGATCCGAGTGGGGCGCACGGTGGCGCCATGCGCGTCGATTTCGATTTCCATGGGCACGGCGGCTATGCTGTCATCCACCGGGCGCTCAACATGACGCTGCCGCCCAACTACGAGTTCTCTTTTGCCATCAAGGGAGACGCGCCGACCAACACCCTCGAGTTCAAGCTGATCGACGCCACCGGCGACAACGTCTGGTGGTCCAACAATCAGAATTTCCGGTTTCCGAAAGACTGGACGACGGTTACGCGCAGGAAGCGTCAGATCTCGTTTGCCTGGGGACCGACTAACGATCGCGATTTGAAATCGTTTGCGGCGATCGAGATCGCGATCACTGCCGGCACCGGCGGGAAGGGGAGCATCTGGCTCGACGATCTCGCAGTCACCCCGCTCGGTGCGGACATGCGATTCTATTCAGCACCGATCGTCGCCGCATCCTCGCAAGTCTCCGGCTACGAACCGGGCAGAACCATCGACGCCGACATGTCGACAGGCTGGCGAAGCGCCCCTGTGCGGGTGGTCTCCACATCTGTGACATCACCACCGGCTGGAACGGTCCCGCCCGGCTCGGAATCTGTTGATCTCGATTTTCAGGGACGGCGGGAATTCGGCGGATTGGTGATCACCTGGGAGCCGGGGCGTCGCGCGACCTCGTACGTCGTACAGGCATCGCCGGACAAGCAAAACTGGCAGACTCTCTCGACCGTGCGTCGCACCACGGTGTCACCATTCGCGCAGGCGTCGGCGACTTCGACGCGAGCCACCATGGCGACCTCGCCGTTCTACCGCGACTACCTCTATCTGCCGGAGAGCGATGCGCGTTATCTACGGATCGTCCTCACCGCGCCGGAGACGAACAACGGCTACGGCATTCGCGACATCTCCATCAGGCCGCTGGATTGGGCGGCCACCGAGAACGATTTCTTCCTTGCCGTAGCGCGTGACGCGCCGCGCGGGAGCTATCCACGCCCATTCGTCGGCGAGCAGTCCTACTGGACGGTGCTTGGTATAGATCGGGACAGCGCCGAGGCGCTGGTGAATGAGGAGGGATTGCTCGAAGTCGGACGGGGCCAGTTCTCGATCGAGCCGTTCTTGTACAACGACGGGAAGCTGATCACCTGGAGCGACGCGAAGACTTCTGTGGCAGCGAACGCGGAATCACTACCTCTGCCCCAGGTGGTGTGGAGTGCGAACGACATCGATCTCACAATTACCCCTTTCGTCGCCGGTCCGGTCGACTCATCGGTGCTGTACGCGCGCTATCGCATCACCAACAACTCGAGGGGCTACAAGAAGCTCACACTCTATCTCGCGCTGCGACCATTTCAGGTCAATCCGCCGTGGCAGTTCCTGAATCTTGCCGGCGGCGTGGCGCGGATCGATTCGATTTCCCTGCAGGGCTCGTCCGTTCGCGTCAGTGGAAACAAGTTCGTCCGCTCCCTGGCTTCACCGAGCGGTTTCGGCGCGCTGGGGTTCGCCGACGGCAATATCGTCGACTGGTTGCGCGCGGGACGTTTGCCGCCCTCCGGCACCGTCATCGATTCCACCGGTCATGCGTCGGCGGCGTTCTCGTATCAGTTGGAACTCGGCCCACATTCATCGTCGGGCCCGATCGACATCGCGGTGCCGCTCCACGGCGGAGACCTGAATCTCGCCCGGTTATTGTCAACCGCGACACCTCCCGCGACGCTGTTCCCGGGACAGGGAGAGCGCGCGGTATCGTCACAGCTCGACAGAACATCCGCCGAGTGGCGGCAGAAGCTGGGACCGACGAGCATCGTGTTGCCGCCTTCTGCGGCGCGATACACGCAGACGCTGCGGACGCAGCTTGCCGACATCCTCATCAATCGTGACGGGCCCGCCATTCAGCCAGGCTCGCGCAGTTATTCTCGCTCGTGGATCCGCGACGGTTCGCTGACGTCCACGGCGCTGCTCAGACTTGGCCACGACCAGGACGTCAAGGATTTCATCGACTGGTTCGCCGGCTATCAATACGACAACGGGAAGGTGCCGTGCTGTGTCGATGAGCACGGCGCGACTCCGGTTCCGGAGAACGACAGTCACGGCGAATTCATTTATGCAGTCGCCGAGTACTACCGGCACACGGGGGACAAGGCGGAGCTCGAGAAGATGTGGCCGCACGTGGCGAAGGCGGTGGCATACATGGATTCGCTGCGCCATGAAAGGATGACGGAGCAGTACACGGTGGGTGCTAACAAGCCGTTCTACGGATTGTTGCCGCAGTCCATAAGCCATGAAGGCTACAGCGCGAAACCGATGCATTCCTACTGGGATGATTTCTTTGCGCTGAGGGGGTTCAAGGACGCGGCCTTCATTGCCAGGGAGCTGGGGAAGCCGGAAGCGGCGAATTTCGCGCAGATCAGGAACAGCTTTCGGTCGAATTTGTTGGAGTCGATCCGGCAGGTGGTGATGACGCGGAAGATCAGCTTCATCCCCGGGTCGGTGGAGCTGGCGGATTTCGATCCGACGTCGACGACGATCGCGGTGAGCCCTGGCGGTGAAGCCGGCCGGCTCCCGGGACCGCTGCTCAATCGCACGTTCGACAGATATTTCCAGGAGGCACGTCAGCGGTCGCTGGGGATGAAGCCGTGGGACGCTTACACGCCTTACGAGCTGCGCAATGTGGGAGTGCATGTCCAGCTTGGGCAACGCGGGCGTGCCCACGAGCTGCTCGACTTTTTCTTCAAGTCGCAGCGCCCCGAAGCCTGGCATCAGTGGGCGGAGGTGGTGTATCGCGATCCGAAGACGCCCAAGTTCATCGGCGACATGCCGCACACCTGGGTTGGGAGCGATTACATCAGGAGCTTCCTCGACATGCTCGCGTACGAGCGCGAGAGCGACAGCTCGCTGGTGATCGGCGCTGGTGTGCGGGACGAATGGGTCAAGGAAGATCCCGGAGTTAAGGTGTCGAACCTGAGCACCGAGTATGGACCGCTCAATTACGATATGCGGGCGATCGGGAAGGTGGTGACGATCAATCTGCGGACGGGGATTCGGATGCCGCCGGGTGGGATCGTGATTTACTCGCCCCTCGAGCAACCGATTTTGTCGGCGACGGTGGATGGGGTTCCGGCGCCGGTGCGCGGCGCGGAGATTCGCGTCAACAAACTTCCAGCGATCGTGATGGTGAGGTACGCCCGTTGAGTGACTCGGCGTTCGGATCGCGACGCGATCTGGCGCATCGAATACCAAAGCAGGGAGCTGAAAGCTTAGTCAGCTCCAAGCTTTTCAGCTCTCATACGGGCGTTCTGGGCGCCGCCATCCACACCTCAGCGCGCGGGAGCGCGCCGAGCGAAGCTCGGCTTTCTCGTGTAAGGGGGGACACAGTACAGTCTGGCGAAGCGCCGTGCAGTTACGGACCTGTACAGGGAGGTGAGGGGGTCCTTGCAGGCGATTTAAGCGAGCGACCAAGGAGACGCGCGACCGAGCGGAGCGAGGGAGCGTTGTTAGCGGCTCCGCCCGAGCTCGCGGTGTCGCCGAAGAGGACCCCCTCGCCGACCCCGTACACAGATGCTGAACGAAGCGCACGTTCAGCGCGAAAGGATTTCTCCCTTCGATGCGATCACCGAAGCATAGTACCGCCCCGACGACTTGATCGTGCGCTTCTGCGTCGAGTAGTCGACGTGCACGATCCCGAATCGCTTCGAGTATCCGAGCGACCACTCGTAGTTATCGAGCAACGACCACGCGTAGTAGCCACGCAGATCGACCCCGCGACTCATTGCATCATGGGCGGCGCGAAGATGCTGCCGGAAATATTCTACGCGCAGAGGATCTTCAACCCGACCGTCCACGGCCTGCGGCGAGTCGTAAAAAGCCGCGCCATTTTCGGTGATGTAAATGGGCAGCTTCCCGTACCGCTCGGTGACC
>DASYIM010000013.1:0-22532 GCA_035997625.1 Gemmatimonadaceae bacterium | reverse complement strand
GGTCAGCGCCTTGGGATGCGGGAAGAGCACGCCCAGCTTGGCGAAGCCCTTGTAGGCGTCGAACGAGCCGAGCAGCGTCAGGAACTCGCCGACGAAGCCCGACGTTCCCGGCAGGCCCACCGACGCCAGCGTCATCACCATGAAGACACCGAAGTAGCGCGGCATGATCGTCGCCAGGCCGCCGAACTCGTCGATCTTGCGCGTGTGGCGGCGCTCGTAGATGACGCCGATGCAGAGGAACAGGCCGCCCGTCGCGATGCCGTGCGAGAGGTTGATGAGCATGGCGCCGTCGACGGCCTTGACGTTCCACATGCCGAGCCCGAGCACGACGAAGCCGAGGTGGGCGACCGACGAATAGGCGATGAGCTTCTTGACGTCCTTCTGCGCGAAGGCGACGAGCGAGCCGTAGATGATGCCGATGACCGCCAGCGTGTTGAGGAGAGGCGCGCAGCGCACGAACGCGTCGGGGAAGAACGGGATGGCGTAGCGCAGAAGCCCGTAGGTGCCGAACTTCAGCATCACCGATGCCAGCACCACCGAGCCCGCGGTCGGCGCCTCGACGTGGGCGTCGGGCAGCCAGGTGTGGAACGGGAACAGCGGCACCTTGATGCAGAAGGCGAGCGCGAACGCGCCGAAGCAGTAGAGCTGCTCCTTCGGTGAGAGCACGACCTTGAGCAGCGTGTCGTAGTCGAAGCTCCACACGCCGGTGGCGTCGTGGTTGCGGATGTACAGGTAGATGATCGCCACGATCATCAGGAGCGAGCCGACCATCGTGTAGAGCACGAACTTGATGGCGGCGTAGAGCTTTCGATCGCCGCCCCAGATCCCGATGATGAAGTACATCGGGATCAGCATCACTTCCCACATCACATAGAACAGGAAAAGATCGCGCGCCAGGAACACGCCGATCATGCCGGACGTGAGAATCAGCAGCAGTCCGTAATAACCGCGCACCTTGGTGCGAATGCTCGTCCAGCTGCCGAGCACTGCCAGCGGCATGATGAAGGTCGTCAGCAGCACCATCATCAGCGCGATTCCATCGATGCCGAGGGTGAATCGGACACCCCACGTCGGAATCCAGGGCATGTCGATCGCGGCTTGCCAGCCGGTGTCCGACGGATTGAACGACCACCACAGTCCGAGGGAAATGAGGAACTCGAGGACGAACAACCCGAGAGCGACGCTGCGCGCGGCCGGAGTTTCCACTCCACCCGACTCGCGTGATTCACGGGACGGCAACAGCATGATCACCAAAGTGCCCACCAGCGGTATCAGCAGCAGCGCCGGGAGGACCCACCCATTGTATCCGATCGAGTCCAGGAAATTTGCCATTGATCAGATCATCTGAGAGTGAAGGCCCCGAGCATTACCAGCACACCGACGACGAGAACCCAGGCGTAGGTGCCGACGTTCCCCGTCTGCAGCCGCGATCCCATCCATCCAAACCCGCGGGCGAGCGCGGCACTGCCATTCACAAAGAATCCATCGACGAGTCCGTTGTCGATGATGCGCCAGAGGAAATTCCGCGACGTGGCGTAAATGGGAGTCACGATCGTCCTGTCTATCGCCTCATCGACGTAATACTTATTGGCGACAACACCCTCGAAGCCGTGCTCAGGAATCGCGTCAGCTTTCCTCGGCACGCGACTGGGCTTGAGCCGCAGAAACGCGAATGCGATTCCGGCGACCGCGATGAGGACAGCCACGCCGATCAACACTTGCTCGGTCGCCGGCGCCAAATGGGTAGCACCAGCAGTGATCGTGGCCGTCGCGGATCCGACGACCGGATCCAGCCAGCGGGTCAACACTTCGCCCGGTCCCACGGGAAGTATGTCTGTAACGACTTCGGGGAGGTTGAGCCACCCGCCGAAGATCGTGAGGATCGCCAGCACCACGAGCGGACCGGTCATCACCCAGGGCACTTCGTGAAGGTGCTTCTCCTCCTCCGTTCCGGTTCTGACCGGCCCGTGAAAGGTGTAGAGCATCATCCGCGTCATGTAGACGGCAGTGAGAAACGCTACCGTGAGGCCGATTCCATAGATGACGTAGAGCAGTGTGCTGCCGGGAATCCCCAACCAGGTCGCCGAAGCGAGCGTAGATCCCTGAGCGCGCGCGAACACCGCGCCAAGGATTTCGTCCTTGGAGAAGAATCCGGAGAACGGCGGAATGCCGGAAATGGCCAGCGTTGCGATCCACATCAAGACACAGGTGACAGGCAGATAGCGCTTGAGCCCGCCCATGTTCCGCATGTCCTGAGCGTCGTCATGGCTGTGCGTGCTGTGATACGCGGCATGCATCGCGTGGATGACGGAGCCGGCGCCGAGGAACAGCAGCGCCTTGAAGAAGGCGTGAGTCACGAGATGGAACATCCCGGAGACGTATGCGCCAACGCCCACGCCAACGAACATGTAGCCGAGCTGTGAGATCGTCGAATAGGCAAGAACTTTCTTGATGTCCCACTGCTTGAGGCCGATGGTAGCGGCGAGTATCGCGGTGAGAGCACCAACGACGGCTACGGTCAGCGACGCAACCGGGGAAAGCGAGAACAAGACCGCGCTGCGCGCGATCAGATAGACGCCGGCGGTTACCATCGTTGCCGCGTGGATCAGCGCCGAGACCGGTGTCGGGCCCGCCATTGCGTCAGGCAGCCAGATATAAAGCGGTATCTGTGCGCTCTTGCCCGTACAGCCGAGGAACATGAACAGGCAGATGGCCGTGACCAGCGCACTCCCGGCGCCGAGCTCGACTGCCTTGACGCTTACACCAACGAAATCGAGGACGCCGATGTTGGCGAACAACATGAACATCGCCACCAGCAGGCCGAAGTCTCCAATGCGGTTGACGATGAAGGCTTTCTTGCCGGCGTCCGCGTTGGCCTTGTCATTGAACCAGAAGCCAATCAGCAGGTAGGAGCAGAGACCCACGCCTTCCCAGCCGACGAACAGCACCGGGTAGTTCGCGCCCAGCACCAGCACGAGCATGAAGAACACGAACAGGTTGAGATACGAGAAGAATCTCGGATACCCGGGATCTTCGCGCATGTAGCCGACGCTGAAGATGTGGATCAGCGCACCGACTCCTGTGATCACGAGAATCATGACCATCGACAGCTGATCGAGCTGGAATGCGGCGTCGATCTGGAGATCCCCCACCGGCATCCAGCTGAAATAGCGCTGGATGAACGGCGCTTCGGGATGCGCCGACACCATTGCCTGCCAGATCGCCACCGCCAGGAAAAATGCGAGGATGAGGACGCCCGGCCCGACGATGCTGGTGAGCGTAGCCCACCGATGCCGCTTTACCGCGTGATGGTCGTCGCCGACCGCGCCCGCTTCCTCGGCGTGTGAAAGCAGCGGTGCCTCCGCCGCACCCTCCGAGTGGGGATGGTGCGCGGGTGTGTTCGGGTCGGTGGGCCCAAAGTGCGCGCTATTGAGCGCGAGCAAACCGTTGATCACGAATCCGGCGAGCGGTAGAACCGGAAGCAGCCACACCCATTCCGCGACTGTACCGGAGAGTGGGTGCTGTGAGGCCGCGGCGGCCGCTGTCTGTAGCAGCATCATCCTTTGAGCAGGTTGATGTCCTTGAGATTGATCGTCTGCCGGTGCCGGAAGATCGCGATGATGATAGCAAGCCCGACGGCCGCTTCAGCCGCGGAAACAGTCATGACGAAAACGACGAATACCTGCCCCGCCGTCCCGTAAAATCTGGAGAATGCGACAAATGTCAGGTTCACGGCCGTGAGCATCAGCTCGACGCACATGAAGATTATGATCGCGTTGCGGTGAATGAGGACGCCCACGACGCCGATGATGAACAGTGCGGCCGTCAGCGCGAGTGATTCAGCGAGCACCGACTGCCCTCCCCCGCGCGAGAATGACAGCGCCGACGATGGCGACGAGCAGGAGCACGCTCGTCAGCTCGAAGGCGAGCAGGTAATCCTTGAACAGCGGCGCCGCGATGGTTCCAACCGCATTGAGCTTGGCTAGCTGCTGCTCGTTGAAATCACGGGCGACGATCAACTGCTCGGGCAGCTTCGCGCGAAGGATGATCATGATCTCGCTGAGGAGCCCGAGGCCAATGAGTCCCGCGACGAGCTTCCAGCCGAGTCCGCGGGCGTCGGCCACTGCGGACGGATGCCCGAGGTTGAGCAGCATCACCACGAACAGGAAAACAACCATTATCGCACCCGCGTACACCAGCACCTGCATCACGCCGATGAACTGGGCATCGAGCATGACGTAGAGAGCGGCGAGGCTGAACATCGTGTTCACCAGCCACAATGCCGCCGCGACCGGACTCTTGCGGGTCACGAACGCAAGCGCCGACGCGAGAGCGATCGCGCCGAAGAGATAGAAATGGAAGACGTAAAAGAGCGGGTAGTGCGGCTCTGTCATTGGCCTTTCGGATCTTCGGGATCCCACATCTCGCAGACCGGGTGCGTCTGATCCATCAGCCGCTGCAGATCGTAGACAAACCCCTCGCGGCTGTACTCCGAGTTCTCGTAATGCCGTCCGACGTGAATCGCTTCTTCGGGACACACTTCCTGGCAGTAGCCGCAGAAGATGCACCGGAACTCATCGATCTCGAACACGAGTGGATAGCGATTCCCTTCCTCGTCCTCTCCCGGAACGAGCTTGATGCAGTTGGCCGGGCAGACGGTCGGGCAAAGTCCGCAGGCGACGCATCTCGCCTTCCCCGTCTCCGTGGTCAGCATCCGATGCGTGCCGCGCCAGCGCGGGGAAATCGGCGCCTTCTCCTCGGGGTACTGTATAGTCGCCCGGTTCGTGACGTCGAACATGTGCTTGATGGTCAGGCCCATGCCCTTGAACATCGCCCGAACGTAGCTGACGTCGTCCACCGGGCGGTCCACGACTTTCACCTTGATTGCCATTACTTGGTTACCTCAGCGGCCACACGCGGCCGTCGGTCGAGGCGACGCAGCCGCTCGATTTCGCGCGGATGCATTCTCCCATAGGCCGGACTGATGATGCGACCGCGATCGAACATCCCGAACAGCACTATGATCAGCACGACGTTGATGCTGCCGAAAATCGCCGCCTGATAGGGTCCGGGGCCGATGCCCGCGGCACTGAGCCCGAGCATGACGGCCGCGATGAGAACGATGTAGACGAGTGCCAGCGGGAGCATAACCTTCCAGCCGAGCGACATCAGCTGATCGTAGCGGAACCGCGGCAGCGTCCAGCGGACCCACATGAACACGAACACGAAGAACAGGATCTTCGCGAGGAAGATTCCGATCGACAGCAGAGAAAGCCAGCCACTGTAGGGACCGATGTTGTCGCGCGCTGTGAACGGAACATCCCAGCCGCCGAAGAACAGTGTCGCCATCAACGCGCTCGCCGTCACCATGCTCGCATATTCGGCGATGAAGAACAGCGAGAACTTCATCGCGCTGTACTCGGTGTGATAACCGGCGATGAGCTCCGATTCCGCCTCGGGCAGATCGAATGGAAGACGGTTGGTCTCGGCGAAAGCCGCCACCATGAAAATGAAGAAGGCGACGGTCAGATTGACGACGTTCCAGCCGCCCCACGCCTGCTGATTGATGATGCTGTTCAGGCTGACGTTGCCGGCGAGAAGGATCACCGGAATCGTAGACATTCCCATGGAGATCTCGTACGAGATCATTTGGGCGCTCGAGCGCAGTCCGCCAAGCAACGCGTACTTGTTATTGGACGACCAGCCGGCGAGCACGATCCCGTAAACGCCGAGCGAGGTAATGGCGAGAATGAAAAGGAAGCCGACCGGCAGATCGGCGACGACGAGATCGACCCTGCCCCAACGCGTGGCGACGGGTGCGCCGAACGGAATCACGCACCAGGCGGTCAGTGCCGGGATGAAGGAGAGGATTGGCGCCAGGATGAAGAGCGGCTTGTTCACCCCGGCGGGCATCGTCTCTTCCTTCATGAAATTCTTGAGGCCGTCAGCCGCTGGCTGAAGCCATCCCTTGCCGACGCGATTGGGCCCGTGACGATCCTGGATCCACGCCGAGATCTTTCTCTCGGCCAGGGTCAGCATGGCGACGCCCACCATGTAGACGGTGAAGATCACCAGCATCTTGAGCACCGTGAACAGGAAGAACGGCATTCCCTGAACCGGAGCATTGTTGGGATCGACCGCCTGGAGGAGCGCCGGAACCATGTGAGCCACGCTCATGCCGCGCCCACAGCGATCGGAGCCTTGGGGCCGGTCTGGGGCGCGTCGACCACCGGCAACCCCTTGAACCCGATGGTGTCGTAGCTGAGCCCGGCGAATGATTTGTGCGAGCTGGCGAGTCGCGCAAAAACCTCTGACGGGAGGAAGAAGCTACTCTGCTTGCCCATTGCGCCGAGGAGATCGCCGAGCACCAACCAGCTGGGCCTGGTCTCACCCGGGGCCTGGCGTGCCTGCGTGAAGCGCTGCACTCGGCCGCGAAGATTGGTGACCGTACCTTCTTCTTCGGAGAAGTTGGCGATCGGCAGCACCACCGACGCGCGATCGGCACCGCCGGGCATCACCGAGCCGACGACGATTATTTCGCCGGCACGAGACAGCGCGGACGCGTCGATGCCCGACAGATCTTCGCCTGCAATAACGAGCACGTCACCCTGGCCGAGGCCGGCGAGCACATCCTTCGTCTTCTTGAAGCCGAGAGTCTCGGCGCCGTAAACGTTCGCGGCCCGCTCGCGGCGCAGGGAGAGATCTTCGACGCCCGGGAGCGGCGCTTCCTCGCCTTCCACGACCCGAAACGCGCCGCTTCCGCCTTGCATCACCTCGGTGAGCAGGTAGAGTGACTCGTTCGACAGCATCGGTGACGCGACGACGAAAGTTTTCTTTCCCGCGAGCACGCGCGCGGCCGCGGAAATCGCGTTCTCCCAGTTGGTGGGCGTCAGCCCCTTGGCCCCGTTTCTGACCATCGGCCGCTCGACGCGATTCTTTTCGTTCATCCAGCGGTAGTTCTGACGCCCCCAATCGCACATGAAAAACGCGTTCACGTATTCGTTGGGGCGCGGGCGCATGCGCACGAGCTGATTCTCGCGCGTCTCCATGATGATGTTGCAACCCTGGGTGCAGTTCGGGCAGATCGATGCAGTGCGATCGAGCTCCCAGGCGCGAGCTTTGTTCAGGAAATCCTTGGAGAGCAGCGCGCCGACAGGGCAGAGATCGATGACGTTGGCTGCCCACGGATGCGTCATGTCCCGGCCCTCGAATTTCCCGATGACCGCGCGGTCGCCGCGCTCGCTGACGTTGAGCGTCGGCTCGTGGGCGACATCGTCCATGAAGCGGACGCAACGCGTGCAAAGGATACAACGGTTCGGGACGTAGATGACGTCGCCGCCGAAATCCTCGGCCGGATTGAAGCGCTTCGGCTCGCGGTAGCGGGAATCCTCGCGCCCTTCCTGATAGGTGTAGTCCTGCAACTCGCATTCGCCGGACTGGTCGCAGATCGGACAGTCGAGCGGATGGTTGATGAGCAGCATCTCCAGCACGCCCTTGCGGGCTTCGAGCGACTTCTCGGAATGGACGTGGACGACTTGCCCTTCCGCCACCGTGGTCGCGCACGACGGCGCCAGCTTGGGCGCCTTCTCGACTTCGACCAGGCACATCCGGCAGACACCAGCCACCGGCAATCCTGGATGGTAGCAGTAGTGCGGAATGAGAACGCCGACCGTCTTGGCGGCTTCCAGGATCGTCGTCCCTTCAGGAACACTTACCGGCCGGCCCTCGACCGTCAGGTTCACCATCTTCTGTTCGGCCATTATGCCACCGCCGCCGTGACTGGGTGGAAACGGCGACCCTGGATGAGGGCCTCGAACTCGCTACGGAATTTCTTGATTCCCGACACCACCGGCACCGCGCACGAATCGCTCAGCACGCAGATCGTCTTGCCCGTCATCTGCTCGGCGATATCGAGCAGAGTGTCGAGATCTTCCATCGTTCCCTCGCCATCCCTGATGCGCTCGAGGATCTTGGTCGTCCACGCCGTGCCTTCGCGGCACTGGGTGCATTGGGAACAGCTCTCGTGGGCGAAGAAACGCGCGATCCGCGCGATGACGGTCACCATCGGCTGTGCGTCGTCGATGACGATCACGCCACCGGAGCCGAGCATCGAGCCCTGGGCGACAAAGCCTTCGTAGTCCATGAGCGTCGCTTCGGCCTCTTCCATCGTCTGGATGGGAACCGAAGCGCCGCCGGGAATCACCGCTTTGAACTTCCGGCCGTGATATGGCCCGCCGCACAGATCGTACAGAAACTCCTTGAACGGGAATCCCATCACGACTTCGTAGGTGCCGGGCCGCTGGACGTTGCCGCAGACCGAAAAGAGCTTGGTGCCGGTGCTCTTCGGATTGGACAGCGACATCTTCTTGTACCAATCGGCGCCGTTCAGAAGAATTGGCGCAGCCGCGATCAGGGTCTCGACGTTGTTGATCGTGGTGGGATTTCCGAAAACGCCCGATACCGCCGGAAAAGGCGGTTTGATGCGGGGGTTGCCGCGGCGGCCTTCCAGCGAATTCATGAGAGCGGTTTCTTCACCGCAGATGTACGCGCCCGCTCCCTTGTGCACGTAAACGTCCACGCGCTTGCCGCTTCCCATGGCGTTCTTGCCGATGATGCCGGCAGCGTAGGCCTCTTTGACGGCCTGCTCCATCCAGTAGAGCGGCTCGGTAAACTCACCGCGAATGTAGATGTAGGCCGTCTCGGCTCCGATTGCGTAGGCACCGATCGCGCAACCCTCGACGAGAGCGTGCGGCGTCCAGCGCATCAGCTCGCGATCCTTGAACGTGCCCGGCTCGGATTCGTCGGCGTTGCAGCACAGATAGTGTGGCTTGCCGTCGCCAGGCTTCATGAACGACCATTTCATCCCGGTCGGGAAACCCGCGCCTCCACGCCCGCGCAGTCCGGATTCCTTGACTACGTTGACGATGTCAGCCGGCTGCATGCCGAGGGCTTTCTCCAGCGCCTTGTAACCGCCGCGCTTCTTCCATCCTTCGAGCGTGCGCGCCTCGGTGTCTCCAAAATACCTGGAGAGGACGGTCGTTTCTCTTGCATGTGGCAGGTGCGGAAAGCCCATTAGGTGAGCTCCGCCAGAAGTTCGGGGACTTTGTCCGGATTGACGGACTCGATGAACTTTTCGTTGATCATGATTGGAGTCGCGAAGCCACACGCGCCAAGGCACTCGACCTCGATGACGGTGAACTTGCCGTCGGGCGATGTGACGCCGAGCTCGCCCGTGTTGGTGTGTCGCAGGAAAGCCTTCACCACATCTTCAGCGCCGCAGATTCCGCACGGTGACGTCGTGCAGACCTGAATGAAATATTTTCCGACCGGATGCTGGTGATACATGGTGTAGAACGTCACCACACCCTTGACGTAAGCGGGCGTCAGGTCGAGCAGGCCGGCAACCTCGACCATTCCCTCCTCGCTCACCCAGCCGCGCTCGCGCTGAACGATCCAAAGAGCCGGCAGAAGCGCCGCCATCTTTGTCGGGTAGTGACTCAGAAGCTCGTCGAGCTCCTTCTTTGCTTCGCCGGTGAAAACAGCGACGTACGGCTCGTGAGCGGCGCGATCGTGCGAGGCGTAATCGGGTGATTCCAGACCGCCGACCAGTTCTGGGGGAGGCATCAACGGTCGATCTCTCCCATGACGATGTCGATGCTGGCATTGATCGCGATTACATCCGACAGCAGGTGCCCCTCCACCATCTTCGGGATCGCCGCGAGATTGACGAACGAAGGCGGGCGGATTCTCCAGCGCACTGGCTTGGCCGTTCCATCCGACACCATATAGTAGCCCTTCTCGCCTTTCGGGCTTTCCACCGCGAAGTATGACTCGCCGATGGGCGGGCGCGGACCTTCCATCACGACCTTGAAGTGATGGATCATCGACTCCATCTCGCTGGTCGCTTTGGACTTGGGCGGAAGAATGATGCGCGGGTCGTCGATGTTAACCGGGCCGTCGGGTAGACGGTCGGCAGCCTGTTGCAGGATGCGAACCGACTGCCGCAGCTCCTCGAATCTCACCAGGTAGCGATCGTACACGTCGCCGTTGGTGCCGACGGGAACCTCGAAATCGTAGGTCTCGTAATCGAGGTACGGAAAATCCTTGCGCACATCGTAGTCGACGCCTGACGCGCGAAGCATCGGGCCCGACAATCCCCAGTTCACGGCTTCCTCGGGGGACATTACTCCCAGTCCAACCGTCCGCCCGACCCAGATCGCGTTCCTGGTGAGGACGCGATCGATTTCATCGAGAGTGTGCGGGAAGGTCCTGATGAACTGCCGGAGTCCATCCATCCAGCCGTTCGGAATGTCCGCCGCCATGCCACCGACGCGCGTCGCCGATGTCGTGAGGCGCGCTCCGATCCACTTCTCGAGGAGGCGGTAGATCTCTTCACGCCGCTGAAACGCCCAGAGAAACGGCGTGAATGCCCCGATGTCGATGCAGAACGTTCCCAGCCAAACGAGGTGCGACATGATGCGCGACAGCTCGGAGGCGATGACGCGGAGGACCTTGCACCGTTCCGTGATCTCGATGCCGAACAGTCGCTCGGCGCCGAGGGCGAATGCGACGTTGTTGCCGATCGAGTTGAGGTAGTCCTCGCGATCCGTCCAGCAGATTATCTGGTTGTACTGACGATACTCGCCGATTTTCTCGAAGCCGCAGTGCAGGTAACCGATGTGAGGAATACAGCGAACGACTGTCTCTCCATCGAGCTCGAGGACCAGGCGCAGCACCCCGTGGGTCGCCGGGTGCTGTGGTCCGATGTTGATCAGCATGTGCTCGCCGTCGAGATCGGGCTCGATTCCGGGCGGAGCCTGTAGCGCGAGCCCACCGCCGCCGTCGTCGGTCAGAATCGGAACTCGCTGCGGTCTTCCCTGCGCGTCGAGGCCCGTAGTGGAGAGCTCGACTTCGACTGTGCGCTTGGCCATTACTCGCCCGTCCTCTCGCCTTTGCTGAGCCTGTCGCGCATGTCCTGCGGCAGCTCCGCAAAAGCATCGGCGATGTTGAGCTCTTCCATCGAGTAGCGCGCTTCAGGGTTCTGCGCGAGCGCCTGGCGCAGCTGCTCCGAGCGGCTGAAGCGTCCGCGCAGCGGGAAATCCTTGCGGAGCGGGAATCCTTCCTTGTACGACTCCCACATCAGAATGCGGCGGAGATCGGGATGGCCGCGGAAGCGGATACCGAACATGTCGTAGCATTCGCGCTCGAGCCAGTCGGCCGCGCGATAGATGTCATACACGCTGGCGATCTCCAGCGGGTGGCCTTTGGGAATCTGCGCCTTGACGCGCAGAAATCGACGGAATGGAAGCGATCTCAGGTGCCAGACGACTTCGATCGGAACCTCGGCGTCCCGGTATTCGACGGCGGTGACGTCGCTCAGAAAATCGTATCGCTGAGACTGATCGTCGTGCAGCCACCGAATGACATCGTGAGCCGCTGCCGGCTCGACGTACACCACTGTCTCGCCCCAGATGACTTCGACACGCTTGATCGCCGAAGCGAACTTGTCCTGCAGCGACCTCGCCGAAGGATTCGCTTCGCCGCCGCGATGCGGGAGGCCTTTCTGGGTCGCGGGCTGGCCCGCGGGCGCAGCCTCGCCCGTCCTCACGACGTCGAATCGGGTCACAGTCCGGACCTGGTCTGATTTACAGAGTTGCCGAACGGCTCGCCGAGCTCGTCGATCACAGAAGGCGGGATGTATAGCTGACTCGCAGGATCCGGCTCCATCTCGTCGCGCGTTCCCTTGTCGGCTGCGCGCTCATTCTTGACCTTCTCCTGAAGCATACGGATGCCGTAGATCAAGCCTTCCGGCCGCGGAGGACAGCCCGGCACATAGACATCCACGGGGATAATCGTGTCGATCCCCTGCACCACTGCGTAGTTGTCGAACATTCCGCCGGTCGATGCGCACGCCCCCATCGAGATGCTCCACTTCGGCTGCGGCATCTGCTGCCAGATTCGGCGGATGATTGGGGCGAGCTTGAACGGAACTCGGCCGGCACAGATGAGGACATCGGCCTGCCGCGGCGAGAAGCTCATCCGCTCCATTCCAAAACGCGCCAGATCGAAGTCGCTGGCGGCGGTGGCCATGAACTCGATCGCGCAGCAGGCGGTGCCGAAGGGCATCGGCCACAGAGAGTTGGCGCGCGCCCAGTTGACCAGGAAGTCGAGACGCGTCAAAGCCCAGCCTTCTTGAGCCTCAGGCGCATATTCTACCGTGCGGTGTTCGGTGGGCGTGCTCAATCCCATTGCAGCGCTCCCTTCTTCCAGACGTAGACGAACCCCACGAGAAGGATCAGCATGAACACCAGCATCTCACCGAGCCCGAAGAACGAGATGTGCCCGACCGGGCAGGCATCCGCGACGAGGGGTACGAAGCAGGAGAGCTGCTTGTAGTACACCGCCCACGGAATCATGAACACCGTCTCGATGTCGAAAATGATGAACAGAATCGCGACGAGGTAGAAGCGGACGGAGAAGCGCTCGCGCGCGTCACCCAGTGCCGGCACTCCCGATTCATATGCTTGCTGCTTCACCGGCGTCGGCCGCGCCCGAATCGTCAGCGCCGATATCACGATGATCGCCAGCCCGTTGACCACCACGAAACCGAAGAGCATCAGGACCGGAAAATAAGCGCGAAACATGGCCTCTCAGACTTCGTGAAAAATTTCACTAGCGCGATTTTTTGGAATTTACCTTTGACAATCTTCTAATTCAACGGCTCCCGTTCGGTAGCGGTGATAGTGCGAAAATCGTACATTGCCGTCGAAAACGTGCGAACCGGCGCGTCGGCTGAAGCACTGCCTAATTTCAGCGCCGAGCCCTTCCCGCTTCCCTCTTCCCGCTTCCCCCTTCCTGAAATGTCAATTCAAGCGGATCGCTGGATTACCCGTATGGCCAGAGAACACGGGATGATCGAGCCCTTCGAGAGCAGCCAGGTCAGAACAGGTGTCATCTCCTACGGCGTCAGCTCGTACGGCTACGACATGAGAGTCGCGCCTGAATTCAGAATTTTCACGAATGTTTTGAACTCGATCGTCGATCCCAAGAACTTCGATCCCAAGTCCTTCGTCGAGTTCGAGGGCGACGTCTGTATCGTGCCCCCGAATTCCTTCGCCCTGGGCCGGTCGGTCGAGTATTTCCGCATACCACGGGATGTGGTGACCATTACTGTCGGAAAGTCTACTTACGCCCGGTGTGGGATAATCACCAACGTGACACCATTCGAACCGGAGTGGGAGGGATTCGTAACCCTCGAGATATCCAACACCACCCCTTTGCCCGCCAAGATCTACGCGAACGAGGGCATTGCTCAGGTTCTTTTCTTCAAAGGGGAGGAAGGCCCCGAGGTGTCGTACAAGGACAAGAAGGGCAAGTACCAGGGTCAGCAGGGAGTAACTCTGCCGCGCCTATGATCTGGCGCTCACCTTGCTGAGCTGAAAGGATGAACCGCAATTGGAGGACGCACAGCTGATGCAGAATCGCGAAGGCGTACAAAAGGGCCCACAGGATCACGCTGAGGGCCAGCACGGATCAAAAACTCACGGCAAATTCCTCGAACAGCTCCAGTCTGGCAATTCCGGTAACGGCACCACGCCGACCAATGGACAGAATGGGGCTGATTCTTTGAAGAACCCTTCCCGCCACAACGCCGCGCACCGCCTGGTTGAATCGCGCCAGCAGCACGACGCAGCCGAAAAAAGAAGTGAGAAAACACGGCTCAATCGGGCTCAGGAGCGGCATCATCTCAACACCGACCAGCCTCCGCGAACGTCCGCGTAGATCTACGTTCGCGGAGGTCTACGTTCGCGTACCGACCAGCGAAGCCCGGATGAAATCCCGATTCATCCGGGTGATGGTATCGATGCTGATCTCTTTCGGGCACGCTGCCTGACACTCGCCGTGCAGAGTGCAGCTGCCAAAGTCTTCCAGCTCCATTTGCTCGACCATCTTCAGCGCGCGACGATACCGTTCCGGTTGGCCCTGCGGCAGCAGACCGAGGTGGCTGATTTTCGCGGCGGTGAAGAGTGAAGCCGACGCGTTGGGACACGCGGCCACGCACGCGCCACAACCGATGCAAGCCGCGGCATCCATCGCCTGGTCGACGCTCTCCTTGGAAACCAGGATTTCGTTCGCATCCTGGGCGCCTCCGGCGTTGGCGGTGATGAACCCGCCCGCCTGAATGATCCTGTCGAGCGCGGAGCGATCTACAGTGAGGTCCTTGATTACCGGGAAGGCGCGCGCGCGCCACGGCTCGATGTAGATCGTGTCGCCGTCCCTGAAGGATCGCATGTGGAGCTGGCAAGTGGCGGTGCCTTTCGTCGGTCCGTGAGCGACTCCGTTGATCATCAGGCTGCACATCCCGCAAATTCCTTCCCGGCAGTCGTGATCGAACGCAATCGGGATTTCGCCGCGCTCCGTGAGTCCCTCATTCACGACATCCAGCATCTCGAGGAACGACATGTCGGGTTTGATGCCATCGGCCTCGTACCTGACCAGGCTGCCCGGCTGGTCGGCACCAGCCTGTCGCCACACGTGAAGCGTCAGCTTCATTACTTGTAACTCCGCTGTGAGAGCTTCACGTTCTCGAAGACGAGCGGCTCCTTGTTCAAAATCGGGCTTTGTCCCTCTCCGGCGTATTCCCAGACGGCGACGTAGGCGAAGTGCTCATCGTCGCGCAGCGCCTCTCCATCGGGAGTCTGTGACTCTTCGCGGAAATGTCCGCCGCACGATTCCCGCCGGTGCAGCGCGTCCAGACACATCAGCTCGCCGAGCTCGAGGAAGTCAGCCACGCGTCCAGCCTTCTCGAGAGCCTGATTCAGCTCGGCGTCACTGCCAGGGACGTTCACGTTGCGCCAGAACTCGCTACGCAGCGCCGGAATCTTTGTCAGCGCAGTCTTCAGGCCTTCTTCATTGCGCGACATGCCGCAATAGTCCCACATGATCCTGCCGAGCTCGCGATGGAACGACATCACCGTCCGGGTGCCATCGATCGAGAGCAGTTTTCTGGTTCTCTCGGCGACCTGGGCTTCGGACGATTTGAACGCTTCGTGCGAGGTGCTCACCTTCTCCAGTTTGCTGCTGGCGATGTAGTTACCGATTGTGTTGGGCATGATGAAGTAGCCGTCAGCTAGACCCTGCATCAGGGCGCTGGCTCCGAGCCGGTTTGCGCCGTGGTCGGAGAAGTTCGCTTCGCCGGTGATGTGCAAGCCCTCAATGGTGCCTTTCAGATCGTAGTCGACCCACAGTCCACCCATGGTGTAGTGGACGGCCGGGTAGATGCGCATCGGTGTTCGGTACGGGTTCTCGTCCGTGATGCGCTCGTATATCTCGAACAGATTGCCGTAGCGCTCTCGAATCACGTCTTCACCGAGCCGCTTGACCGCGTCGGCGAAGTCGAGATAGACACCAAGACCGGTCTCACCGACGCCCCGGCCTTCGTCGCAGACTTCCTTGGCGGCGCGCGACGCAATATCACGTGGGGCCAGATTTCCGAAGCTCGGATACTTTCGCTCTAGAAAGTAGTCGCGCTCGCCCTCCGGAATTTCGGTTGGCTTGCGCTTGTCGCCGACATTCTTCGGAACCCAGACGCGTCCGTCGTTTCTGAGGGACTCGCTCATCAGCGTCAGCTTGGATTGATAGTGCCCGCTGACGGGAATGCAGGTGGGGTGAATCTGGGTGAAGCACGGATTGGCGAATCCGGCGCCACGCTTGTAGGCGCGCCAGATAGCGGTCGCGTTCGATCCTTGCGCGTTGGTGGACAGATAAAACACGTTGCCATAACCACCCGTCGCCAGGACCACCGCTTCGGCGGCGTGTGATTCGACGGCGCCGGTCACGAGGTTGCGCGTTACGATGCCGCGAGCCTTTCCATCGATCACGACAAGGTCGAGCATCTCCGTGCGCGGAAACATGGTGACGCCGCCGCGCTGCACCTGTCTCTCCAGCGCCTGATACGCGCCGAGCAGGAGCTGTTGTCCGGTCTGACCACGCGCGTAGAAGGTGCGGGACACCTGCGCGCCACCGAACGAACGATTCGCCAGCAGGCCGCCGTATTCGCGCGCGAACGGGACGCCCTGAGCCACGCACTGATCGATGATGTCTACGCTGAGCTCAGCGAGCCGATAGACATTTCCTTCGCGCGATCGAAAGTCGCCGCCCTTGATGGTGTCGTAAAAGAGCCTGTAGACGCTGTCGCCGTCATTCTGATAATTCTTGGCGGCGTTGATTCCACCTTGTGCGGCGATGCTGTGCGCGCGGCGGGGGGAATCCTGGAAGCAGAAACACTTCACGTTGTATCCGAGCTCGCTCATGGTGGCCGCGGCGGCAGCGCCGGCGAGACCCGACCCAACGACGATGATTGTGTTTTTCCGTTTGTTGGCGGGGTTCACCAGCTTCATCTCGAAGCGGTGCCTGTTCCACTTTTCTGGCAGCGGGCCGCCCGGGATATGCGCGTCCAGGCGGAAAGTCATCGGACCCATCCGGCGAAGACCGCGATGGGTATGGCCGTGAATGCGGCCCAGAGGCCGACCGCGATAGCCAGAGACATTCGATGATGAAGCGGAGCGGGAGACTCCGGACTCACCCCGATGCTTCTCACGGAGCTCCACGCGCCGTGAAAGATGTGCAGTCCGAGCGCGATCATCGCCACGACATAGAAGAGCGACACCCACCAGATCCGAAAACTCGACACCACGTTGGCGTAAACGTCCTGCTGACTGAAAAAGCCCGCCGGCCTGATCGTCCCCGTCGTGAAATGCAGGATGTGAACGACGATGAAGACCAGCAGCAGCGCCCCGCCCCACCGCATTGTACGGGACGCAAGCGTGGCCGCCTGCGGATCGCGCTTCGCATAACCGATCGGGCGGGCGGCCCTGCTCTGGCGCGTGAGCTGCACGGCCGCGATGACGTGGAGTATGACCGCCCCGATCAGCACGATGCGCAGCCCCCACAGCAGCTCGCCAGTGCTCTTGAGAAAGTGCGAGTACGAATTGATCGCGTCGCGCCCGCGAAATACCAGCAGATTCCCGACCGCATGGACAATCACGAAGCCGATGCCGATGAGGCCCGTCACCCCCATGACCGCCTTCTTGCCGATCATGGTGCCGTAGAACGCGCGAATCCTGCCCATCAGAGGATTACAGCTTTACCGCGCCCATTGGCTCACGCACGGCTTCCGCGCTCTTCGCCAGGGCGTCGCGTTCCTCTCGGGTGAGATCGACTTCGATGATTTTCTCGAGACCGGACCGTCCCAGCTTGCACGGCACTCCGAGAAACAGGCCCGACAACCCGTACTCGCCTTCCAGCCACGCCGCGCACGGCAGGATTCTCTTCTGGTCGCGAACGATCGATTCGCACATCTGAACCGCCGCCGCTGATGGCGCGTAGTACGCGGAGCCGGTCTTCAAATGCTTCACGATCTCGGCGCCACCGTTTCGGGTACGCTCGACGATTGCGTTCAGCTTCGCCTGGGGCATCAGCTGGGTGATTGGAATTCCGCTAACGGACGTGTAGGAGATAAGCGGCACCATTGTGTCGCCGTGACCGCCAAGCACCATCGCCTGAATGTCACGCACCGATACGTCGAGCGCCTCGGCGAGAAAGGCGCGATAACGCGCCGTATCGAGTACTCCCGCCATTCCCAGCACCCGCTCACGCGGAAATCCGGTAACCTTCATCGCGACGTACGACATCACGTCCAGCGGATTCGAGACGACGATGACGATCGCGTTGGGCGACGATGAGCGGATCTGCTCGGACACCTGCTTCACGATGCCGGCATTGGTGTTGAGCAGGTCGTCGCGCGACATCCCGGGTTTCCGCGCGATTCCCGCGGTGATGACGACGATGTCGGAGTCGCGGGTTTCCTCGTATCCGTTGGTGCCGATCACCCTCGTATCGAACCCTTCGATCGGGGCCGACTGCCATTGGTCGAGGGCTTTTCCCTGGGGAATCCCCTCCATGACGTCGACCATCACTACCGTACCGGCGAGCTCTTTCTCCGCTATGCGCTGCGCGGTAGTCGCACCGACGTTGCCGGCGCCGACCACCGTAATCTTATTGACCATTGTTCAATTGTATGATTTGAGGATGTGTGCGACGAAAGTTATCCGCGCCACACACGCGGAGCAACGCGTGAACGTCTGCTCAGCCGCCGATCTGAGACAACGCTCGCAGTCCGCCCACCTGCATCTGTAGCAGATGATGCTCGCGCGGCTTGGTGCTCAGCGCGCTGCGAAAGAACGGCTCGAGAGGAAGTCCTTCGCGGAGCGGCGTACGAAGATCGACTTCATCCTCTCCGAACAGACACGTCCGCAGGCGACCATCGGCGGTGAGCCTGACCCGGTTGCAGCTGCCGCAATACGTGTGCGAGATGGGCGTGATCACGCCGACACTTCCGACGGCGCCCGCCAATCGGAAGTAGCGAGCCGGACCATTGGAGCGCGCCGGTCCGGTCGCCGGCAGCAGCGGGGCGATTGCCGTCAGGCGATCCAGCACCTCTTCACTCGGCACGACCCGGTCCCATGTCGTCTCCCGCATCTCGCCGACCGGCATCAACTCGATGAAGCGCACGTGCCACTCGTGATCGAGAGTGAGGCGCGCGAAATCGAGTACCTCGTCATCGTTTATCCCCCGCATCACGACGACGTTCAGCTTGATGGGCGCCAGCCCCGCCTGCTCCGCGGCCTGCGCTGCAGAGACTGGATCGAAATCAACGTTTCGACGCGCGATCGCCTTGATCCGATCAGGTCGCAGCGAGTCCGCGCTCATGTTCACTCGATCGAGCCCGGCGTCGCGAAGGCGTTGAGCCAGCTCGGGCAATCGCACCCCGTTGGTCGAAAGCGAGATGTCTTCGATCTCGGGAATCGAGCGAATCATCGCCACGAGCCGGTCGATGTCGGGCCGCAGCGTCGGCTCACCGCCGGTGATTCGGATGCGCCGCAATCCGAGTGGCGCCAGCTCCGTGACGATCCTCGCGATTTCCTCGTACGAGAGGATTTCCGATTTCGGCAGCCACTCCAGCCCTGCCGCCGGCAGGCAGTAGAGACACCGAAAATTGCAGCGGTCAGTGACCGAAATGCGGAGATACTCGATACTCCGTCCGTAAGCGTCCCGGAGGGCGTCACTCACAACGCGGGCGCTCGGTTCTCGCGGGTGGGATCCACCCATTCGCTGGTTCCGTCGACATAGTGCTCGCGTTTCCAGATCGGCACGCGCTTCTTGATCTCGTCGATCACGAATCGGGTGCAGGCCATCGCCGGCTCGCGATGCGCGTGCGCCGCGGCGATGGCGACGCTTACATCCCCCAGGGCGAGTACTCCCACCCGATGCTCCACGACGATCGATCCGACACCGAAGTGATCACCTGCTTCGGAGAGAATGTCTGTCATCTCTGATTCCGCCATAGCGATGTATGCGGAGTAGTCTATACCCGTCACGCTTCGCCCGTCGTTGGTCTCGCGCACGGTACCTACGAAAAGCGAGATAGCACCCACCTGTGGCGACTGTACTTCGGCAATCAACGAGGCGGGATCGATGGCGCGAGTGACCACGGCGACGCGGTTCATCCGCCGGCGACCGGTGGAATGAGGGCGATTTCGTCAGCGCTCCCGATGAGCTTGTCGGGCGAGGCAAACTTTCGATTTACGGAAACGCGCGGCGACGGCGGAAGCAACTCCCCGCTGGGTAGCGACTGAATGCGGCGCACGAGGTCCGCGACCGTGCTTCCAGGGTCGAGGGCAATTTCCAGTTTGGGGGCGCCGAAAACTTCGGCGTAAGAAGCGAAAAGCTGCACAGTCACCGTAGACACGTGCGCTCCGCTACTGCTCTTGGAAAGCTAAGTCCTTATGCTTCCGTCATCTGCGACACGTCCAGGCCGGCGACGAGAGCCCGTAGTTCCTTGGAGGGCTTGAATACCGGCACGGGCCGCGCCGAAACCTCAACAGGAGATCCTGTGCGCGGGTTGCGCGCCATGCGCGTCTTTCGGTTCCGGATCTTGAACGTTCCGAATCCGCGGACCTCTATGTTCTCCTGCGACTGGAGCGATTCCTTGATCGCTTCGAGAAAAGAGTCCACGACGCGAGCGCAATCTTTCTTGGAAATCATCGGCCCTGCTGTGCGTGAAATCTGGGCCGTGACGCGCTCGACGAGGTCGGCTTTGGTCATTGAATCGCTCCGTATGAACGCGCGTGAAGTACGCGTAAGTGCTTTGAACCTATGGCTTTACTAATATGCTGTCAAGGCAAGTTTCGTTACCTGACTGCCCCGCGCAAGGCGCTGAGGAATTCCTGGAATAGCGGACGAGCGTCGTGCGGCCCGGGCGCAGCCTCCGGATGATACTGCACTCCAAACACAGGGAGCTCGCGATGGCGGAGGCCTTCTATCGTCCCGTCGTTCAGGTTTACGTGAGTGACCTCGAGGTCGCCGGCACCCCTGACGGAGCGCTCGTCGCCCTCTACTGCAAACCCATGGTTCTGTGACGTTATCAGCACTTTACCGGTGTCGACCTCTTTGACTGGGTGATTTCCGCCACGATGACCATAGGGCATTTTGGCTGTGGAACCGCCGAACGTGAGTCCCAACAGCTGATGCCCCAGGCAGATACCAAACGTCGGAACTCCCTTCGAGGTCAGAGTGCGAATGATTTCCGGGGCGTATGACACTGCTTCCGGATCACCAGGGCCGTTCGAAAGGAAGATTCCGTCCGGTTCGTCGGCCATCGCCGCTTCCGCCGTCGTGTTCGCTGGAACTACTGTCACTCGGCAATCGTTCTCCGCGAACAGGCGCAAAATGTTTCGCTTGATCCCGTAGTCGTAAGCAACGATGTGGTGTCGTGCCCTCGGATCGCCCCACTCATAGCGCTCGCGGGTGGTTACTCTGGAGGCAAGGTCCAACCCAACCATCGAAGGACACGCTTCGAGCGCGGCCCTGCTCGCTTCATCGGGCTCCTCGCCGCGGCCGATCACTCCGCGCATCACCCCAACCGACCTTAGGTGCCGGGTGAGGCGTCGAGTGTCAACCTCTTGAATAATCGGCACTTGAGCATCTGCTAACCAATCGCCGAGTCCGCCCGTCGCCCGCCAGTTCGAATGCGTCGCCGAGAGCTCGCGAACTACTACGCCGGCGATTTGTGGCGCGCCGGATTCGGGGTCCTCGGCGTTGATTCCATAATTGCCGATCTGCGGCGCGGTCATCACCACGATCTGGCCACGATACGAGGGGTCGGTGAAGACTTCCTGGTAGCCGGTCATGTTGGTCGTGAAAACGACCTCCGCCACCGCCGGCAGTCTTGCCGCGTCTGCGCCCCCTGCAATGCGCCCACGAAAAAGGGTTCCGTCCTCAAGGAGGAGGAACCCTGGCTCAGTCACTCGAGTCTCGGCGGCCAATTTACTTCTTCGGTGTGGTCGCCGGAGGGTTAGTGTTTTTCGTCCCAGCCGGTGCCGTTGTAGTCGGGGCGGGCTCCAGCGGAACGGCCGGCGCGGAAGTCGGCGCGGGCGCGGTAGTTGTCGGCGCACCAAGGCCCTTCTCCAGAACCGAGCGAGGAGCCGAGGTGTGGGTCGACATTATCTGAAGAATGAAGCTAAGGCCGAGGAAGATCCCTCCAGACCACCAAGTGGCTTTGGTCAGAAGATTTCCCGCCTGGCGAATTCCAATGAACGCGTCCGGGGACGAGCTCGCTCCGCCAAAGTTGGCGGCGAGTCCGGTGCCTTTGCCGCTCTGAAACAGGATCGCGGCGACCAGCACGACGCAATCGAGGATCAGCACTGTCAAAAGAAAGGTGTAAATCATTGATAGAATTGAAGTTCAGACTAGCCTTTGAATATCGGCGGCGACGGGAATCGAGTCAAGCCTGAGCGATCTTGAGCCACGAGGATGCTTCGACGCTCGCGCCGCCAACCAACAGCCCGTCGATGTCGTCGGCGGCAAGTAATCCGGATGCGTTGGCCGGGTTGACGCTTCCGCCATAGAGAATCGGAATTTCGTCGGCGCGGGTGCCGATCATCTTGCCCAACTCCCCGCGCAAAACGCTGTGAATTGCCGACGCATCGGCAGCCGATGCGGTTAGCCCGGTTCCGATTGCCCAGACCGGCTCGTAGGCGATCATGAAATCCGCCGAGATGAGATTTGGTGTCTGGGAGAGTCCGTCGCGAAGCTGGCTTATCACCAGGCTCTCGGTCTCCCCCGCTTCTCGCTGCTGGAGCGTCTCGCCGACGCAAAGCATGAACTGGAGGTGCGCCTTCGCCGCGGCCAGACATTTCCTGGCGCACTGAGCGTCGGTCTCGCCGAAGACGTGACGCCTTTCGGAGTGACCCACCAGCACGACGACCGCCCCCGCATCGCCAGCCATTCCCGCCGAGATCTCCCCGGTGAAGGCGCCCTTCTCCGCCCAGTAGATGTTCTGTACACCGGCCATCACATCGCGCCGGCCGCCAATCGCCACAGAGACAGTGGCGAGCGAAACCGCTGGAGGAAAAATGATGACCGTGCGATCGTCGCGGGGCTGGTAGGCGGGCAGAAACTCGTCCATGAAC
>DASYIM010000012.1:0-5952 GCA_035997625.1 Gemmatimonadaceae bacterium | reverse complement strand
CGTAGTGACGGGATCGACGTTTATCCGGAGTACACGGGAACGGGGCTGATCGCGATTCTGCACGACACTCTTCCCGATTCCATCGCCACCGATCCGAGGGCAGTGTTCGGCCACGTTTCACAGCGATTCGAACAGGCGTATCGCACACGCTGGCTCCCGCCGCTGGGATTTGAGAATACCTACGCCATCGCGGTGACCAAAGCGACGGCGAGTCGGTATCATCTGCGCACTTTGAGCGACCTGGCTCGCGAGAGCGCCCATCTCACCGCCGGGTTCACAGCGGACTTCATCGGCCGAAACGATGGATTGGTCGGACTCTCCCGGGTTTACGGTTTGCGACCGAGGGCGGTGAGGCCGTTGGCGCCGGCGGTCAAATACCAGGCGCTTGCATCCGGCGCGGTGGATGTGATCGACGGCTATTCCACCGACGGACTGTTGGCGCGGTACGATCTCGTCACGCTCATCGACGACAAGCATTTCTTCCCGCCCTACGAAGCGGCCGCGCTCGTCTCACCGGGACTCCAGCGAAACTCACCGGCGGCGATTGCGACACTGACCCGGTTGAGCGGGCGGTTGGACGAGAGGACAATGCGCCGTCTGAATCGCCGGGTAGAAGTCGACGGCGAGGACCTGGCACCTGTTGCTCGCGACGAACTTAGAACGCTGGGGCTGATCGGGGGTGACGTGTCGACATCCCAGGCGCCGCCGGCGGTACGGTCGAGCAGCTTCTGGGAATATCTGTGGGATCGTCGTTCGACTATTCTTGCTCTGACGCTCAGGCATCTGATGCTGGTCGCGATAGCGCTGCTCGCCGCGATAATCGTCGCGGTGCCGCTCGGCCTCGCGCTCGAGCGCGCTCGGCGGATTGCGGAGCCGACGATCGGCACACTTGGCGTGCTGCAAACCATTCCGAGCATCGCGTTGCTGGCGTTCATGATTCCATTGCTCGGCGTTGGCGTCACGCCGGCGTTGGTGGCGCTCTGGCTGTACGCGCTTTACCCGATTGCGCGCGGCACGTATACCGGAGTGCGAGACGCCGATCCCGAAGCCGTGGCAGCGGCGGCGGCGCTGGGTACCACGCCGGCGCAGAGACTGATGTGGGTACGACTGCCACTGGCGGCGCCGGTAATCATGGCGGGAATACGCACCGCGGCAGTGATCACCGTAGGAGCCGCGACGCTCGCCGCGTTCATTGGTGCGGGAGGATTGGGCGAGCCGATCGTAGCAGGCCTGGCGCTCGCCGACACCCGCATGATTCTCTCGGGCGCGCTGCCGGCGGCGATTCTTGCTCTGGCAGTCGATGGCATTCTGGGAATGGTAGAACGTCTCGTTACACCGGCGCACCGACGCAAACGGTTCTGGGAGCGCCGGCTTCGGGGTCCGGCACGTGCTGATGCAGACGTGCAAACCATATGAGATCTCGCAGACTTCTGGCTTCGCTTCTCGCGACGATGCTGATCGGGTGCACTCAGGCCCAACGCGAGCCCGAGGTCACCTCACAAGGGACGAGATCCTACTTCATGGGATTCTCAATAATCCCGCCGAGGTTCGATGTGGCGCTGGCGATTCGATCGGCCGAGATCTGGACCAGGCGATCGGACGCCGCGATCATGCACCTCGATGTGCCGTGGGCGCTACTCCTGGCCGGAACTTCCGCTGCTGACGCGCTGCGCAAGGACGGCGTCGATCTCGAGCGCTACTATCGCGGGAAGCATCTGCGCCTGGTGGTGACAATCGATGTCACCAATGGCCTCGCTCGCGACAAGGAAGCCGACGCGCTCGTGTCCGCGCACCGGAGCATTACCGAGCCGGCCGTGCAGCAGTTGTATCGGAACTACGTCCGGACGCTGGTGGAGATGCTGCACCCGGACTATCTGGGTTTGGCAGCCGAGACGAACCTGATTCGGCAGATAGCGCCACGTCCCGTTTACAATGCCGTTGTCCGGATGACGAACGACGCGGCGTCGGACATTCGACGCTCGCGTTCAGCAGCGATATTGCCGCTCTACGTCAGTGTCCAGGTCGAAACCGCTTGGGGAGGTCTCGGTCTCGCCGAGCAGCGCTCGTACGTTGGAATCGATCAGGATGTCCGCGATTTTCCGTTTATGAACGTTCTCGGGCTCTCGTCTTATCCGTATCTGGGCGGGTTCAAGAAGCCGGAGGACATCCCACTCGACTACTACACACGGGTGAGAGGGACACGGACCTTGCCGCTGATGGTCGTCGAGGGAGGATGGCCAGCCCTCTCTGTGGGTGGTGTGTTCTCGACGTCGACCGAAATGCAGGCGCGTTACATCGCACGCCAATCGCTCCTTCTCGACCAGGCAAAAGCAATTGGCGTGTTTCAGCTTTCGTTCACAGACCTGGATCTGCGGAGCTGGCCCAAGCCGGTGCCGGCCATTCTTCCACTGTTCATGACACTGGGTCTTGTGGACGCTGATCTCAAGCCGAAGCCCGCGCTCAAGGTCTGGGATGGAATCTTCGCCCGTCACCTCACCCATTGAGCGGCGCCAGCCGCCGGATCCGGCCGGGAAGAAGGATGATTCAGCGTTATATTGGCGCTAATGACGAGACGATCCGGCGCCAAATCGCAGACTCCGCGAGCTCCTCGTGAGCAGGGACGGCGTACTGCCGGCGCGACCGAGCGCGCCAACAAGCTGTACGATTCGCTCCGCAACCTGATCGTGCGCGGCCAGCTGGCTCCCGGAGCGAGGATCGTCGAAACCGAAGTGGCGGAACGATTTGGAGTGAGCCGTACGCCCATTCGGGCTGCTTTCCAACGCCTGGAGCGCGAAGGTTACGTCGTCGCCTCGCCCACTCATCAGGCCCGTATGACGGTGGCACCCCTCACGCGCGAGGACGTCGGGGAACTTCTCGAGATCGTCGGTGAGCTCGAGGGCCTCGCCGCACGCAGCGCCGCCAGGCTGGATGAAGAGTCGCGCGAGCGACTGGCGCGGGAGCTGACGGCCGTCAACGCCGAATTTCGGCGTGCCGCTTCAGCGAAAGGCGCCCAACCGGGGAAGCTGTACGAGCTGGACGAGAAATTCCATCGCCGTTACGTCGAAGCCGGGTCGGGTCCACGGCTGCGATCTCTCCATGAAGCGGTCAAGCCACAAGCCGAACGCTACATCCGGATGTACATCGCTCTGCTGCTGGACACCGTGCCCACGGCCGGATCGGAGCACGATGCCATCGTCGATGCCATTCGCACCGGCAACACCGTGGTGGCGCAAAAGGCGGTGCAGACCAACTGGCGTCACGCCTCTGATCGGCTGATGCGGGCGATCGAGGTTATGGGGGAACAGGGGAACTGGTAAGGATCTTCTCATTCTTTAGGAGCAGTGCCAATGGCTGATAAGAAGAAGAGCGTGAAAAGGCCGGCTGCGAAAAAGTCGGATGAAGACAACAGCGACAAGAAGATCATCGCCGTAGTAGGGGCGACCGGCGCGCAGGGTGGTGGGCTTGTCCGCGCAATCCTCGAGAACAAGAATGGAGGCTTCACGGCGCGGGCCATCACCCGGGACCCCAACTCCGATAAGGCAAAGGCGCTGGCAGATGCTGGAGCGGAAGTCGTCCAGGCGGATGTCGACAACGTCAAGAGTCTGAAGAAAGCATTCGAAGGAGCACACGGAGCGTTCTGCGTCACCTTCTTCTGGGCTCATCTCAAACCCGAGGTGGAGCTCGCTCAGGCTCGCAACATGGCGCAGGCGGCTAAGGATGCCGGAATCAGACACGCCATCTGGTCGACTCTCGAAGACACCCGCAAATCAATTCCGCTTTCCGACGATCGCATGCCGACCTTGATGGGCAAGTACAAGGTTCCGCACTTCGACGCCAAGGGAGAGGCCGACGCGATTTTCACCGAGCTCGGAGTGCCGACGACTCTTCTCGTTACGTCCTTTTACTGGGAAAACTTTATCCACTTCGGCATGGGACCCAAGAAAGGCCCCGACGGCAAGCTGGCGATAACGCTCCCAATGGGCACCAAGAAGCTGCCGAGCATGGCATCCGAGGACATCGGTAAAGTCGCCTACGCGATATTCGAGAAAGGCGAGGAGATGATTGGAAAAACTGTCGGTGTCGCGGGAGGACACCTCACCGGCGCCCAGATGGCGAAGTCACTTTCGAAGGCGCTGGGCCAGGAAGTGCGCTACAACGCCGTTACTCCGGCGGATTTTCGTGCGTTCGGGTTTCCCGGAGCCGAAGACCTCGGCAACATGTTTCAGTTCAACAGCGATTTCGAGCAGGATTGCTGCGACGCCCGCAACATCAGCGAGACGAAAAGTCTCAACCCCGAGTTGATGACGTTCGACCGCTGGCTCGTTCAAAACAAGTCAAAAATTCCGCTGGGCTGATTCGCAGGTCTGCCGCAAAAGAGCCACCGCCATGCGGTGGCTCTTTTTTTAGGGGAGTCTCTCTCGCGCGCTCTGTGGCTTGGTCTCGATCGGCCTGGCAGCCCCGGCGCCGATCGCGCGCGTGCCCTCACCTTCAGTAAAAAGCTTCGTCAGGAACCGCTGGCCTTCTCCGATTCTCTCCACTTCGAGCGAGGTCGCTTCGGTCGCCTGCTCCAATCGCAGCAAGCGGTCGCTCAGCTCCTTCGGAAATGAGGTGATCACAGTGGCGCTCTTGCGCCAGATGCGCCGGGCCAGGGCGACCGAGAGCGGCAGCAGGGTAATGAGCATGAAAATCGTGCCAACGACGTACGCTTCTTCTGGCGGACCTTCCCGAACTATTTGCGGCGGCTCGACTACGGCGCCGGGGATCGCGGCCGCCTGAGAGAGTTGCGCTGCGTTGCCGGCCAGCATTTGATCGACCGCCTTTATCCGGGTGTCGACATTGGCGAGCCGGTCCTCGAGAGGTTTGCGCTCGGCGGATTCGGACGGCAGCTCCTCGAGCTGACCGGTGATCTCGCGACGAGTGCCCTCGAGATCATTGAGCTGTCCCTGGAGCTCGTTGCGCTGCGCCTTGAAGCCATCGTAGATGGCGTTCGCGCTCGGAGACGCGCGTCCGGCGGCAAGCGGTGCCAAGACCGGACCGGGAGTCGCTGGAGGAGTCGGCTGTGTTGGTTGGACCTGCTGCAATTGTACCTCGCGAAACGACGCGGAAGGGGGGCTGATTCACCCGCAATTAATCTACTAACAACCCTGCGCCGCTAAAGCGCTTTCGATCCACCCTCGATTTCCGCTGCTGCCAGATGCAATAGCCACGATTGCTCCAGGCGCAATATTGGTGCTATTTACTGGCTCAGTTGAATCGCCGGAGCTGAAAGTTGCGACCCCTGCCGTTCGTCTGGCCGTACGCACTGGTGTTCTGGGCCGTGTACATCCTGGCATTCTTCCCCGAATGGAGAATCGTGCGCGGCGGGGTAGCGGGCGTGAAGGACGCTGGTTCACAGGACAGTGGATCGCTGCGCCTTCTCCTCGGTGGGATGTGGATCGTGCTCCTGGCGGCGTATCCGCTCGCATTCGTAACGGGGTGGCGGTTTCCGCCGCGACTGCGGCTTCCGCTATTTGCGGTCGGGACATCGTTGATCCTTCTCGGCAGCCTGCTCAGACGGTACTGCTGGCGTACACTCGGCGAATACTTTACCGGTGATGTGAGAGCCAGACACGATCAGCCGGTGATACGCTCCGGGCCTTACCGGCTTATGCGGCATCCCTCCTATACGGCTGCCATGATGATGTTCGTCGGCATCGGCCTGTCTCTGGGAAGCTGGGTCAGCCTGGTGCTCCTCACTGTCGCAGCGATCGTGGTCTATGGCTATCGCGTGAGAGTCGAGGAACGAGTGCTGCTCGCGACTATTGGCGAGTCGTACGGGAGTTATATGAAGGAGTGCAAGCGGTTCATTCCGTACATCGTTTGACTCCGACCAACGGCCGGATGCTTGCTGCTATACAGCTTGCAACCCATTTCACCAGAACAGCTCAATCGAGGACTTCCCGATGAGATGTC
>DASYIM010000011.1:0-19880 GCA_035997625.1 Gemmatimonadaceae bacterium | reverse complement strand
TGCCCGTTCCCCGCCGTCGCGATTAGTTTGTGAATTACTTCACAAGCCTAGTTTGAAGCGGATCGCGGAATCGACGGTAAGACGGCTCTCCCTTTATTTGAGCTTCCTCGAGGGGATCGAGCGCCAGGGTCTGAAGACCATTTCGAGCGACGAGCTCGCGCGATTGGGCGGGACGACATCCGCCCAGGTTCGCAAAGATCTGTCCCTGTTCGGATCCTTCGGCAAACGCGGCCTTGGCTACTCCGTTCCGGAGCTGTCGGAGAAGCTGCGTCAGATACTTGGCCTCGGGAAACACTGGCGGGTTTGCATCATCGGAGCCGGCAAGATCGGCGCGGCGCTCGCTCGCTACCGCGGCTTCGCCGAGCGCGGCTTCATCGTCACCGCGGTTTACGACATCGACGGGGCCAAGATCGGGAAGCGCTGGGAGTCGCTGACCGTGCGTTCTATCTCCGAGTTGGAGAAAGACGCGTCGAAGGAGGAATTCGACATCGCCGTCGTCGCCACGCCAGCCGAGAGCACGCCGGGGGTTGTGAAGCAAGTCGTGAAGGCAGGAATCAAGGCGATCCTCAATTTCGCACCGATACAGCTGTCGGTTCCGGCTGACGTTACAGTGCGAACCGTCAACATGGCGATGGAGCTGGAGGGGCTGTCGTTTGCGCTGGCGAATCGGGGTGACTAACAGTTACGGACTAGTGAACTGCTTTCGCGCGCCTGCTACCCGCTACCAGTGAACTGCTTTCGTGCGCCTGCTACCCGCTACCGGCTCGTCGCTGTTAGCTGACAGCTTGACGACTTCCTGACAGACCGCTTGGCATTCTGGGGAAAAGCAAAATCAGTTCGCCTTCTACGCCACGACTGGCTGTCAGATAGTAGGCAGCAGATTGCGGACAGCGTTTAGCGGGTAGCAGGTAGCAGGCGCGCGAAAGCACTTCAGTCCTCAGTCCGTTCCTCTGACCAACTCGAACAGCACAGCAAACTCTCCCGGCGTGACAACCTCGGGTCGCGCGCTCGGCTCGATCCCCGCCCGCCCCAGCGCCTCCGCAGCTTGCTCGGCCGACAAGCCACGAATGGATCGCAGCACGCGCACCATCTGCTTCCGCCTCAGGCCGAAGGCCGCCTGGACAAAGGTGCGGAAGGATTGGAGCGACTCGGCAGGGACGATCGGAGTGCCGAGCGGCGTCAATCGCACCACTGCCGATTCGACTTTCGGCGGCGGACTGAAGGCCGCGGCGGGAACGGTGAGCACCTGTTCCACATTGGCGACCACGGCAATGTTGATGGTGAGAGCACCGTAATCTTCGTCCCCTGCTTTCGCCGCCATACGCTCGGCGACCTCGCGCTGCACCAGGAACACCGAGCGAGGCGGAATCGGCGGCTCGATCGCCTTGAATACGATCGGTGTGGTGATGTTGTACGGCACGTTGCCGATGAGGAGATGGCCGGGCCTCGCAATCGTTTTGAGATCCGTCTCCAGAAAATCGGCCTCGACGATCTCGACGCTTGGCCGGTCGCGGTAGCGGTCGCGGAGATTTGCCGCGAGCGCTCTGTCGATTTCCACGGCCACAACTTGTCCGGCACGCTCCACCAGGATTTCGGTGAGCGCACCACGGCCGGGGCCAATCTCCACCACGACATCGTCGGCCGTCGGACCAAGCGCGTCGACGATCGCGGTCAGAATCTTTTTGTCGGTGAGAAAGTGCTGGCCGAATTTCTTGAGGACGGGCGGTTGTCGATCACGCCCGCGGGGCGTGCCAGCCACGTTCAGCTCCTGACCACCACTAGCGTGAGGTCGTCGCGCAGCGTCACCGCCCGGGTGTGGACTTCGAGCATCTTGAAGACCCGGTTGACGATCACGGTGGTCTCGTTATCCCGGTTTTCCTTGATCAGATCGAGCACCCGCTCCTCTCCGAGGCGCTCGTCCCGAACGTTGCGGGCGTCGCTGATGCCGTCAGTGAACAGCACCAGCAGATCCTTCCGCTTGACCCAGCTGAGCGACGCTGTGTTCGGCACATCATCGACCATCCCGAGCGGCGGATTGACGGCGGAGAGCCGGGTGACGGTGCCTTCCTGGCTGATGACGAAGGCGTGGGGATGCCCGGTATTGGCGTAACTGAGCTTCTGTTGATCGGGATCCACGACGCCGTAGAAGATCGAGATGAACATCTCGGTCGTCTCCAGCTCCTCGCGCAGGGACTTGAGCAGGGCGCCGAGCATCTCACCCGGATTGACGAAATTCTGGGCGTGGATCGCCGAAGCGCTCATCGCCAACGCCATGATGAGTGCGGCCCGGTAGCCGTGACCAGAGACGTCGCCGATCATGACTCCCGTTTTGCTGTCGCGCAGCTTGAACAGCTGATAGAAATCGCCCCCTACGCTCTCGGCGGGGACGACGCGCGCGGTGACTTCGGCTTCCGGCGCCACGCCGTCGGTCGAAGGCAACAGCTTCATTTGCAGGTCGTGGGCGAGACTCATCTCCTGCAACAACCGCTGGCGATCCAGCGATGCGCTGACGAGCCGGGCATTCTGAATCGCGGTGCCGATCTGCGTCGCGATCGCGGTAACGAGCTTCTGATCTCCGGCCGTGAACGGCTGACGGGAGCGGCGATCAGCGAGGTTCACGACTCCGAGCGGCTGGCCACCACTCGGAGTCGTCCACATGATCGGGACAGAGAGCATCTCTCCACGACCGTATGGCGATTCGCTTCCGAACGTGACTCCCTTCCCCACCACGATCAGCGGATGCTGGGTTCGGAAGACGCGGGCCGACACGCTGCTCGGATCGTCAGCGCTGATCGGCGGAATTTTCTCCTTGGGAACTCCGAGGGCGGCGACGGCCTGGAGGGTGTTGGTGCGTGCGTCGTGCACGAGAATCGATGCGACACGGGCGCCGACGGTCTCCGAGATCTCGGTGAGGATCGTCGCCGCCGCATCCTCGAGTGTAACCGTGCGGCCGAGGATCTCTCCGATGGTGTAAAGGAGGTTGATCTCCTCGTAGCGCTCGGCGAGCTCGGTGGCGGCGTGCTCCACTTCCAGCGCGGCCTGGGTGAACTGCGTCACCACCGGCATCAACAGCTTGATGTGCCGCTCTTCCGGAGAGAACGATGGATCGCACGGACCTACCGTCAGCCAGATCTTTTTGGGTGAGGGGACGCGGGTGACGAGCTGGGTTCCGAAATTGGTGGGGATCGATTGGCCCGGCTCGTCCGGAAGGAGGTCGGGCATCTGAACCTTGGGGCTCGACCGCGCGATGATCGTCGGCGTCGATCGACCGTCGCCGCCTCCCCATACGGCAGCCTCGCAGTGCGTCCCTTCGCGGAACGCGATGAGAACGGCTTCCAGCTCTTTCACGGACGATGCAACGTCAGGCGGACGACGTTGCCCTTGTTGCGGAAGCTCTCGACGCGATCCATCAGCTGTCGCATCAGAAAGAGTCCGCGCCCTTCCTCCCTGGTGAGATTCTCCTCGGTGGTGCAATCGACGGTGCACTTGTCGAGGTCGAACCCGGGCCCCTCGTCCACGACCTCGAAGACGAGATCAGTTTCGCTGATGATGGCGCGCACGCGAACCTGTTTGCCGCCTGTCGCGCCGTTGCCGCGCAGGATGGCATTGGCCAGCGCCTCGGTTAGGGCGACCGGCACGTTCAGCGAGCATTTGGTGGCTGAGAGATTGAGCTCGCGGCAGCGCTGCCTCGCGAGCTCGACAACTCCTTCTATGTATTCAACGTCGCTGGGGATTTGGAGATCGAAGGCGACGTGTGACTCCGCCATTAAAAACTCTCTAGCGCGCGCTCCCGTGTGTCGGAGATTTGAAAGAGGGTGTCCAGCTTGGTGAGCTCGAATAGCGTCTGGAGGTCATCATTTAGGTTGGCCAGACGCAGCTCGCCGCCCTGCTCCCGAATCTTCTTCGACAACGAAACGAGCACGCCAAGGCCAGAGCTGTCGATGTAGCCCGTCTGACTGAAATCGATGAGGAACTTCTTCTCGCCCTTCTCGAGCTCATCGAGGACCTTCTGCTTCAACTCCTGGCGATTTCCGACTATAAGCTGACCTTCGACATCTACCACGACGACATCTCCCTGTTTCTTGATCGAGAAACTCATTCAGATGTTCTCCAGTATTGTTCTGACTGCTAAGGCTCGCGAAGCTCTGCTCACCCGGCCGATTGCAATGCCGCAATTGCGGCCACGTTAATAATGTCCTCCCGGTTGGCGCCGCGCGAGAGATCGGCAACGGGATGCGCGAAGCCCTGAAGAATCGGACCGAGCGCCTGCGCGCCACCAATACGCTGCACCAGTTTGTACGCGATGTTTCCCGCGTCGAGCGACGGAAACACCAAGACGTTGGCTCTTCCGGCTACCGGACTGGAGGGTGATTTCCGGGCGGCAACCGCAGGCGCCAGCGCGGCATCACCTTGCAATTCTCCGTCCACAGCGAAGTCGGGCGCGCGGCCTTTGATAATTGCCAGCGCTTCGCGCACGGTGTCCACGCTGTCGCCCTTCGCGCTGCCGTGGGTGCTGAAGGAGAGGAGCGCCACGCGCGGCTCATCACCAACTATCCGCCGCCGGTCGGCCGCCGCGGCAAAGGCGATGTCGGCGAGATTCTCGGCAGTCGGGTAAGGGACTACCGCACAATCTGTGAAGGTGAGAACCTCATCGACGGTCGCGGCAGACGCCACGATCATATAGAACGCGCTGGATGCGACGCGCACGCCTGGCGCGAGTCCGACATTCCGAAGGGCGCTGCGCAGCACTTCCGCCGTGGTGTAAACCGCGCCGGCGACACAGGCGTCGGCCTCTCCGCGGGCAACGAGGCGATGGGCGTATTCGAGCGCGGATTCATCCTCGGCGTGCAGCGAGTGAAAGCCGGAATCCCGGTTTGTCTCCGCGAGGCGCGCGTTGTCGGTAACGAGAATCGGGATGGCCATGCCGGTGCGATCCAATTCTCTGGCGGCGGAAAGCACACGCTCGTCGCCACTCTCCGGGAATACAATCCGGCGCTTCAGCTCCGCCGCATGCTCGCGGATCCGGTCGAGAAACGTCACCGCTTGCCGGTACCATCGAACTTGTCAGCCAACGCCTTGGCGATGGCCGGATGCACCAGTCCATTGAGATTGCCGTGATGCTGGGCCACCTCCCGGACCACGCTGGAACTTATGTACGTGGTCTCGACCGACGGCACCATGAAGATCGTCTCGAAGCTTTCCGACATGTGCCGGTTCATCAGCGCCATCTGGAATTCGTACTCGAAATCGCTGACTGCCCTCAGCCCGCGGATGTTGAATTTGGCACCGACTTTTCTGGCGAAATCGACGAGGAGTCCCTCGAATTGGGTGACCTCAACGCGTGAATTATCCGAGGTCGCCGCCCGAATCATGGCTACCCTCTCGCCGATGCTGAACAGCGCCTTTTTCGACGAGTTGACGGCGACGGCGACTACGAGGTGATCGACGAACTCGCAGCTACGGCGGATCAGGTCCTCGTGGCCGCGGGTGATCGGATCGAAGCTCCCGGCATAGATGGCTGTCGTTGCCACGTCAGTCCTCGTTTCGGTAGAAAGTGATGGCGGTGGTCCCGTACTTCCTCGTCTCGCCCCCGGATGGCATCGGCGTCTTAGCTTCGTGCTCGACGCTGAGCACGCGGCTGAACCGGGTCGCCATCCATTGCTCCGCCAGCTTGGCAGCCTCGCCGGTGCTATAAGGTGGATCGGCGAAGACTACATCGTAAGAAAGGGGCGTCAGCGACTCAGTAAATGCGAGCGCCGATCGGCGATGGATTCTCGAGAGCTCGCTTGCCCCCAGGTTCGCGATGTTCTCTTCGAGCGCTCGCAGGCTCTTCGGATTCGTCTCGATGAAGTCAGCCGAAACCGCGCCGCGCGACAGCGCTTCGAGTCCGAGCGCGCCGGAGCCGGCGTACAGATCGAGAACCCGTGCCTGCGGAATGTCCAGCTGGAGTATGCTCATCCAGGCTTCACGCACCCGATCGAGTGTCGGCCTCACCTGCGAGCCGCTCGGCGCGCTTATTCTCCGACCTCGCCAGCGACCGGCGACTATCCGCACACCGATATGTCCGCGATTCGCGCCTGGAGGTAGCTCTCGCCGCGGTAGTCATCTCGCTCGAGGCGAAAGGCGATATCGACCTTGGTCCCGGCCTGCAGCTCGGGCGCTCGAGTGGCGAGTCCCCATCCGAGCGCATCGAGAGATCCAGTGCCGGTGTCGAGCACGAGCTTGAGTCCGTCCTGGCCCACGAGGCGCGGCGGGCGGGCAATGGTGACGTTGCGCGCCAGGAGAACCGGTGTCGGATTGCCGATCCCAAAAGGCTCGAAATGACGGAACAGTGATTCAATGCGACCGTCCAATCCCTCGATGCTCACTTCCAGATCCACGCGAATCTCGGGAACGAGGTCGGCAGGCGTCAGCAGCGAGCGCGCGACTTCGTTGAAGCGCGCGGCGAAGTCGGCGACCTTGTCTCGAGCGATGGTAACTCCCGCCGCCGCGCGATGTCCGCCGTAGCGAATGAGATGCTCGCGCGATTTGCCGAGAGCGCCGTGGAGATCGAATTTCGGAATTGAGCGACCGGAGCCCTTCCCCTGCTCACCCGACAGCGCGATGAGCACAGTTGGCCTGCCGAATTCTTCGACCAGGCGTGAAGCGACGATCCCCACCACTCCCGGATGCCACGACTCGTCGGCGAGCACGATCGAGTACTGCTCGTCGAGGTTCATCGCCAGCACGCGCTCGCGCGCCTGCTCGAGCGTCGCGCGGTCGATCTCCTGCCGGCGGTGATTCAGCTCCTCGAGCTCTCGCGCGATCACGTTGGCTTCGTGCTCGTTTTCGGTGAGCAGCAGCTGCACACCACGAATGGCGTGTCCCAAACGCCCGGCCGCATTCAGTCGCGGGGCGAGGATAAAGCCGATCCTTCCGGCGGTGAGCTCCCTGCCATCGAGTCCCGATGCTCTGAGAAGAGCGCGCATGCCGATGTTGCGCGTCTCGGCCAGCATCTTGAGACCGTATCGGACGAAAACGCGATTCTCGCCACGCAGAGGCGCGACGTCGGCCACCGTCGCCAGCGCGACGAGATCCAGCATCGCCCAGACGAAATTCTCGTTGGCCCCGAGCTCGTGGGCAAGCGCCATCGCCAGCTTGAACGTCACACCGACGGCGGCCAGATCCTTGTCCGGATACCCGCAGCCGCTGCGTTTGGGATTCAGCACCGCGATGCAGTCCGGCAGCTCGCCACTGGGCAGGTGGTGATCGGTGACGATGACATCGACTCCCGCCTGGCAAAGTCGCGCGATCGGGGCAACGGCGCCGGTTCCACAATCGCAGGTCACCACGACCTTCGCGCCTGCCGCCAAAGCTGCGTCCACACCGGCATCGCTCAGGTCGTAGCCGTCTTCGATCCGCCTGGGAATGAAGGGCGTAGCCTCGCCTCCCAGCCAACGAATTACCCGCGTCAAAAGGGTGGTCGAGGAAATTCCGTCGACGTCGTAATCGCCGTGAATGAAAACGAGCTCCTTCTCGCGAACCGCACGCGCCAGCCGCGACACGGCCTTGTCCATCGACAGGAACTGCATGGGATCGTGCAACCGATCCAGCTTGGGACGCAGAAACTGCTTGGCCTCTTCGGCGGTGACGTACCCGCGAATCAGCAACAGCCTGCACACGATGTCGGGCAGCGACAGCGCCTCCGCCAGCGCGCGCACGGCCTCTTCGTCGGGAGGCTTTGGGAGAATCCAGCGGGCAGGCGGAGCCGGGCGCTCCGAGGCGAGTGTCGTCACCATCGCAAGTTAGGAGACAGCCCGGAGGTGCTCAACCTTCAGCGTAAAGCAAAACCCCGCACGCTTCACATATTTCGATTTGCCCGCTGACATTCATGATGTTGCGACGCTGCAAAGGAACCGCCGTGTCGCAATTCCCGCATGAGCCGCCCCTCAGCGGGTAGAGCGCCATGGCTCTCTTGCCCCTGATGCGGTCGTACTTGCCGAGCATTGGACGAGATACCGAGCCAGCCCTGCCATCCCGATCGCGTTTAGCCTCCACCAGCTGGGACTGGAGCTCGCCCCTTTTTGCCTCGATCTCCGGCCGTGCCGCCTGCTGCTCCTCCTCGAGTGCCGCGATCGTCTGCTGCGATGCGCTCACCGCGGCAGTCATCTCACTGATGCGCCGGCCGAGTATCGCGATTTCGCTTTCATCCTCTGCCATGAGGCGACGAGTCGCTTCGACCTGTGCCGTGGCCGCGGTAGCCTCGCGGAGTCGCTTGACATCCTCCAGCTGATGGAGGTTTCGCTCCTGCATCGTCTTGTGCTGTGAGAGGCGCGACTGAAGCTCGCGCTGTTTCTTCTCTTCCGCCTGAACGGCCGCCTGAGCGCGTGTAAGCGCCGCCGAAGCCTGTTCCTTCTTTCTGTCGAATTCCGCCAACTGTGGATCGAGTGACCTGATCTGAGCCTCGATTTCCCGAATCTTCAGATCGTCCTTCTGCAACGCGAGCAACGCTTCAACTTCCTGTTGCATTCGCCCTCCCCGATGTTATCGGCGTTTTAACCTGGTTTGCCACCATTCACCCTCCTTGTAGATCATCGAGCACTTGTGGGCCTGAACGTCTTGAAGTATTTGCGGCCCGTCACATTGAGCTCCTTTCTGATCGCATCTTTTTCCGCGATCAGCTTGTCCTTCTCCACACCGTCGACGAGCGGGATCACCCTGTCGAGCTCCGCCGCGCGCTTGTCCAGATCACGCGCTCTCAGGGTCGAAAGGCTGTCGTTGATGGTCCGCTCCGCATCGAGATGGATCGAGCCTTCGGCCATCATGTCCTCGACGGTTGCAATGGTCTCCTCATCAAGATTCGCGGTGAGCTCCTCAATTGTTGAGTCCGGCCCGCCGGCGATGAGGGCGCGATAGACCGCACGGTACTGGGGATCGCGGAAACTCCCGGCCGCCAGCTTCTCAGCGATCTGCTCCACGCGGACGCGATTGAACAGCATCGCTCGCACGAGCTCACGCTCCGCCGAGGCTCCGCGCTCGCCATGCGCCGCGCGGCGCTCGCCGCGACGAACCCTGGGAGCTGGCGCCGCCTGCGGTGCCGGAGGCGCCACGGTTGTAATGGAAGGTGTCGGCCGTCCCTTCAACTCCCGCTCGAGAACTTCGCGGGCGACACCGCTCACCTCGCTGGCGCGGGCGATGTACAGATCGCGCATGATCTCGTCGGATGCGGCTCTTACTGTCGGCAGCAGCCGGTCGAGAGCGCGCCGCTTCTTCTGCAGCTCCGAGAACATTCCAGCGCGCTCGAGGAGCTGAATCTTGCGGTCGAAGACATCGATTGCATCGCGAAGTCGCGCCGTGAGGGCCGTGGCGCCGTTCTTCTTGACGAAGGTGTCGGGGTCTTCCCCTTCCGGCAGCGTGACGACGCGCACGGCTGCTCCCTGACGGAGCAGCTCGTCCCCCGAGCGAAAAGTCGCTTGCAATCCGGGTCGATCGCTGTCGTAGAGCAGGAAGACATTCTTCGTCAGCTTTCTCAGCGCGGCTGACTGCCACTCGGTTAGAGCGGTGCCCATCGGAGCGACGACGGTGGTGACACCGGCAGTCATCAGGCGCACGACATCAAAGTAGCCTTCCACGACCAGGACATGGTCCTCTCTCCTGATGTCGTTCTTGGCCCAGTTGAGTCCGTAAAGCGTCTTTCCCTTCGAGAAGGCCGCCGACTCGGGCGAATTCAGATACTTCGGCTCGCCCGGCCCGAGCACGCGTCCACCGAAGCCGATGTTGCGGCCCATCGAGTCGAGAATCGGGAACATCAACCGACCGCGAAACCGCGGGCGAGGCTCACTTCCGTCTTCGCCCTGCACGAGAAGGCCGGCGTTGACCTGACGCGGCTCGTCGAAGCCGAGCGTCGCCATGTAGTTGCGAAGGAGCCCAATCTCGCGCGGAGCGAAGCCGATCCCGAATTGATCAGCGACTTCGCGGGAGATATCCCGCTGTGCCAGATAATCGCGGGCGCTTTCTCCGAGCGGATCGTCCCAGAGCATTTTCTGGAAGTACGCCGCGGCGGTGGCATTGACCTCCCAAAGGGGCTCGCGCGGATCGGGCCCTTCACGACGCGTGTCGACTTCGCGGACTTCGACGCCGGACTTCTCACCAACCATCTTGACCGCCGCCGGCCACTCCATCCCGAGTCGCTTTTGCAGGAAGCGGAATACATCTCCGCCTTCGTGACAGACGAAGCAGTAGTACATCCGCTTCCGCGGCGAGACCGAGAAGTTGCGGTGGGTTCCCTGATGGAAGGGACAGGGCCCACGGAAATCTGTGCCCTGGCGCTTGAGGTTCACGTACTCGCCGACTATCTGGACGATGTCGGCAGCGTCGCGGACCTGGTCGACGACCTCGTCGGGTATCACTTGAGCTCCACAACTGTCACGCCCGCCCCGCCCTCGTTCCAGGCACCGAGACGAAAGCCGGTCACCCGCGATTCCTTGCGCAGCATCTCGGTGACCCGCTCACGCAGTGCTCCCGTTCCCTTGCCGTGAATGATGCGGATGGATTTGAGATCAGCGCGGACGGCGGCATCGACGGCATGCATAACGATGTCTTCTATCTCCCCGACGCGCATCCCCCGCAGGTCGATCTCGCTAGGCGCGTGGACTTCCGGGAGGTCGCCACGAATGGCCACGGCCACTTCAGGGGCGGCCGATTCCCCGCTCGAAACCCTGAGCGATGCGCGCGGCACGGCGAGCTTCATAACCCCCACTGCCACCACCGCTTCATCGTCTCGAATCTCCACCACTTTGCCGGTTCGGCCACCGAGGGTACCAACCTCCACGACGTCGCCGACGTTGACCTCGGTGCTCTCATGCCTCTCACCGCCTGTTATGGACTCCTGGGCGATGCGATCCAGTTCACGTCCCTGATGCGCGGCGAGTCCCTCGACGCGTTTGCGGGCTTCACGGGCTGCTTCCTCGCCCTGCTCGGACGCCGCCTTCAATTCGCGAATGGTGCGCTCGACGTCGGCGCGGGCTTCGAGAAGATACTGCCTCGCCTCACTTCGTGAAGCACGCTCGATTTCGCGCTCGCGCTCGCGGACGTTCCGCTCGCGTTCGCCAACCCGGCGGGCGCGGTCCCTCGCGTCCCGCGCAATCTCGCCGCCCTCGCGCTCGAGTGCGGTCAGCTCCTTCTCGCGCGCCTCCAGCTCGGCAAGAAGCGCGGTGACTCGCCGTTCATCCGTCGGGATGCGCTGCTCGGCGCGCGCGAGAACGTCACCCGGCAAGTTCAGGCGGCGCGCAATGCTGATTCCGTACGATCTGCCGGGGATTCCCTTGGTGAGGAGATACGTGGGAGCCAGCGCAACGGGGTCGAACTGAAGCGAAGCGTTCACCACTCCCTCTACTTCAGTAGCCAGCTCTTTGAGCGCACCGAGATGGGTTGTGGCGATGGAAAGAGTGCCGCGCGTCGTCAGTGCCTCGAGAATCGCCCCGCCAAGTGCTGCCCCCTCGATTGGGTCCGTGCCTGACCCGAGCTCGTCGATCAGAACGAGCGAGCGGTTGGTGGCCGATGAAAGGACCTCCGCCAGATTCTTGAGGTGGGCGCTGAACGTGGAGAGACTGGCGAGAATCGACTGCTCGTCTCCAACATCGGCGTATATGTCGTCGAAAATGGCAATGCGCGAACCGGTGTCGACGGGCGCGGGGATTCCGGATTGGACCAGCGACGAGAAAAGCCCGAGCGCTTTCAGCAGCACGGTCTTGCCGCCGGTATTTGGTCCCGATATGAGAAGCGTCCTTTCGTTGGGTGCCATCTCGAGGTCGAACGGAACTACATCGATTGCCTGTGCGGTCAGCAGCGGATGTCGTCCCCGCACAATGGAAAACCCTTGCGTGGAGTCCGAGAGCTCCGCCGGAGCGCAGCGGAATTCGAGCGCGAACCGGGCACGTGCGACGAGGGAGTCGAGTGTGATCAACGCATCGAGTGATTCGCCGAGAGGCTCGCGATGCGGGCGAAACTTGCCGGTGAGCTCGGAGAGAATCCGGTCGATTTCCTCGACTTCTTCGATCTGGAGCTCGCGGATTCGGTTGCCGGCTTCCACGGCGGCCGGTGGCTCGACGAACAGCGTTCCCCCGGTCGCCGAGGAGTCGTGGACGATCCCGCCCACGGCGCCCTGCGCCTCACGACGAACGGGAATTACGTAACGACCGTTCCGAACGGTGACAGACATGTCGGCGACGCGCTGGTGTGGATCCAGCTTCGACATCGCGCGCTCGAGGAGCTTGATCAGCTCGCCCTGCGATCCCTTGAGCTCGCGCCGGATCTTCCTCAGCGCCGACGACGCCTCGTCGCGCACCTGTCCATCTTCGTCGATGGCGCGGTCCACCACCTCCTCGACGGCCCGATTGACCAACAGCGGTTCGATCTGACGCGAGAGAACTGCGGTGACTATGGGCGAGGCGCGGCCACGCAAAGATTCGCGGGTCAACCGTCCGCTGCGGAGAAGTGCTCCAAGCACCAGCAAATCCGCGGCGCCAAGCGTGGCGCCTTCGACGCGGAGCCGAGTCAGCGCCGACCGGGCGTCGGGAACTCCGTGCAGCTGCCATGGCTCATCACCTGAGATGAGCGAGCGGACCGCTGCCACGCGCGCGTGCTCGCGCTCGATCTCGTCGCGATCGGTCATCGGACGCAGCTCGCGCACACGCTCCGCGCCTAGCGGCGACGTCGCCCTCTCGGAGATGAGCGCGAGGGTGCGGGGAAACTCAATGACATTGAGAGCGTGCGAATTCATGCCTGGTCCTACACCTGAACGACAAAACCCGAGCTTGCGATTGAATTCGCCAGCCCGGGCTTCGTGTTTCCGTCAAAGGGTTTCACCCCTGCTTGCCTAGCTCCTCTCGGGCGATCGCGTTGATGGTGCTGCCGTCCGCCCGTCCTTTGAATTGGGGAAGAACCTTGCCCATTACTGCTCCAATCTGCGTCGCACCGCCGGCGATTGCCGCTTTCACTGCCGCGCGGAGCTCGCCATCGCTGACCTGCGCCGGAAGATATTTCTCCAGTGCCGCAGCTTCTGCCGCTTCCTTGTCAGCCAGATCGGCGCGATTTCCCTTGGTGTACATCTCGATCGATTCGCGCCGGCGCTTGATCGACTTGCGCAGAACGTCGATGACATCGGTGTCCGTCGGATCGCGTTTCAGCTCGATCTTTTTGTTCTTGATCTCGGAGAGCACGGTACCGAGTAGCAACGTGCCGGCCTTGTCCTGGGATTTACGAGCGGAATTGAGATCGCCCTGAAGGCGGGCGGTCAGCTCAGACATTCCCTAGACGTGGCGGGTGCGGCGGTTCTTACGCATCGCCGTGTTCAGCTTGCGCTTCCTGCGCTCGCTCGGCTTCTCGTAATGGCGATGCTTGCGGAGATCGGAGAGGATGCCCGCCTTTTCGCACTTCTTTTTGAAGCGCTTCAGCGCACGCTCAAAGTTCTCGTCGTCGTGAATTATGACTTCCGACAAAATCTGCTTCCCCCCTTCGTGGCGAATCCCTTCGCCGGTATAGGCTAGACTGCTAAAGTTAGACGGCGCACGGGGATGGGTCAAGCAAAACACGCCCGATTTCGGATAGGACCTCGGGAACGGCTTTGGCGCCGGGAAGGCGGAGCGGGTCCCCTTCGGCTCGAGATCTCGCACTGGGTCACTTCGAGTCGCGGTGAGGTCCTTACCGATCGGGGTAATAGGTGATCATTTCGGTCCGAACTGCTCGGTGGTCTCGCCTGCGGGGACCCGCTCCGCCTTCCCTCGACAGTCCGGTCACCAGTCGGGGGTCGCGACGGCGCCTCGTTTTGCTTGACCAACCCCTTACCGCCCGCGCAATAGCGGGCCGAGCTTCGCTCGGCAGTCTTCGCCACGAAGTTCGGCAGCAGCCGCGCGAGGGTTCGGCGCTGCGCGCCGAGGCTGCGCCGCGCCGTTGCAGATCTCTGGGGGGGGAGGTGCGAATGTCCTCGCAGCGATGACCACCGAGCAGTTCGGATCGAGATAGAGAGCGCACTACCCCGACGACAGGGACCTCACCGCGACCCGAGGTGACCCAGTGCGAGATCTCAGAGCGAAGAGGACATCCGCGCCTCCCCCCGCGCGCAGAGGCCAGGTCGGCGACAACGATTGCGACGCCCGGCCCCTAGCCCGGCGGCCAGGTCATTTGACGACCACCGAGCAGGTGGATGTGCAGATGATCGACGCTCTGACCGCCGTCCTTGCCAGTATTGATCACCGTCCGGTAACCGGTCTTGGCAATCCCTTCCTGCCTCGCGAGTGCGGCGGCCATAGCCATCATCTGACCGAGGAGGGCCGAGTCGTTCACGTCATCGAGCGACGCGATGTGCTTCTTGGGGATGATCAGGATGTGCGTGGGAGCCTGCGGACTGATGTCGCGAAACGCCGCGATCTCCTTGTTGTTGACGACCAGCTTCGCGGGGATTTCGCCGCGCGCGATTCGGCAGAACAGGCAGGCATCAGGCATTTGATTGTCTCGAGAGAGCCAGCGATGCCGCGGCGACGGCGACTCCGGCCACCCCGGCAGTCTCAAAACGTAGCGTGCTCTGGGTCAGCTTTACAGGCAGGAATGCGGCGCCTATGAAAGCGTCGCGCTCAGACGTCTCCATTCCACCCTCCGGCCCAAGAGCAATCGTCACCGGCGGTCGCATCGGCACTCCCGCCATTGGCTCACCAGCTTTGTCCAGAAGGACCCTGGTGCCAAGCGGAGCCGCGGCGACGGCACGCTCGATAGTGGCTTCCGGAAAAATATCCGGCAGCCAGCCGCCCCCACTCTGGAGCATCGCGGAAATCATTCGCGCCCGGATCTTGGCCTGGAACGTCGTGCCTTCGCCCCGCGGCGTCACACTCTTCGACCGCCGCCATATCACCGGCCTCCAGCTGCTGACACCGAGCTCCATTGCTTTCTCCGCCAGCCAGAGCATTCGCTCGCGATCGGCGATCGGGGCGAGGAGGTGGATGGGGGCGGGCCTTGGAAGCTCGGCGATCTCGCTGACATCGACGAGCGCGGACGACCTGGAGGCCTTCACCAGGGTCCCGACGGCGCTTCTGCCGGCGCCGTCCCGCAATCCAACGACTTCCCCCACGCCGACGCGGGCGACGCGAATGTGGTGCGCGGCGTCGTCGGAAAGAGCGATCGTGGCGCCGACGCTGAAGGAATCGGAAGCGAAGAACGTCGCTACCGGGGTGCGATCTGTACGCTCCACCAGACGTCCTCCGTGTCTTCGCGTTGGATGGTCCAACCGTTCGCCTCGAGCGCCATGATCATCGCGTCACGTTCCTCGACCAGGATGCCGGACAGAATCGCCTGCCCATCCACGGCAAGCGCATCTCTGATGATCGGAAGCATCGCGATCAGGACCGACGAGATGATGTTCGCCAGGACTACGCGCACCGGCGCGAGCAGGGGCAGGATCACCATCGCGTCCCCCTCGATTACCTCGACTTTCCCGCTCTCGCCATTGGTGCGCACGTTCTCTTCGGCGTTGCCGATCGAATCGTGATCGATCTCGACGGCCGCCACCCTTGCTGCTCCCAGGCGTGCGGCGGCAATCGACAGCACGGCGCTTCCGGCACCCAGATCGGCGACGACATCACCGTCTCTCACCACGCCTTGCATCAGGCGCATCACGCCGCGCGTCGTCGGATGTTCGCCGGTGCCGAACGCCATCACCGGATCGACCACGATCACTTTTCCGGGCTCATACTGCGACGCCAGCCACGGCGGAGCGATCACCAGCTCCCCGATCTCGTGCGCCGATACCGACGCCCGCCACTCCGAATAATCCGCATCCGGAGACTCCGAGATCGCTATCGTCGCTGACGGATCGGCCCGCATCACCATGCTGCGGATGTCGGCGATCGGCGCATCCGCCGGGAAGTGGGTGACCACGGCCGGCCCATCCTCCTGGACGCCCTGTGATCCGGATGCGAAGAGCGCCGCGATCACTCCGTCACGGTTTGAATCGGGAGTGACTCGCAGCGCTATCCAGCTCACTTTGTCAGGCGCCGAGCGATTCTCTGATCTTGGACCAGAGGCCTTTGGGACGAGGCGCCGGGACCGCTTGTATCTCGCCCAGTCGCGCGATCAGCGTTTGCTCTTCATCCGACAAGTTGTCCGGCGTCCACAGCTGAAGCCTCACGTGCAGGTCACCCGTCGAGCTAGAGTTGATCCTCGGCAAACCGCGCCCGCGCAGATTGAATACCTGCCCGCTCTGCGTGCCGGGCGGCGCCTGAAGATTCACGCTTCCCGTTACCATCGGCACGTCGACGTTGGCGCCGAGCGCGAGCTGCGAGTACGTGACGAGCACTTCCGTGTAAAGATCTTCGCCGTCCCGCTCGAAGCGCGGATCCTCCTCGACCTCGAACACGACGAGGATGTCGCCACGCGGACCGCCGCGCGCGCCCACGTTGCCGACGCCACGCATCGTCATGTACTGACCGCTGGCGACACCGGCGGGAACGCGCACCACGATCTGCTTCTCACCGCGCAGACGGCCTTCGCCCCTGCACTTCTTGCAGGGAGCGGCGATCACTGAGCCTTCGCCGGCGCACGACGGGCATGGCGCAACACTGATCACCTGGCCGAAGAAGCTGCGCTGCGCGCGACGGACTTCGCCGCTGCCCTGGCACGTTGCGCATTTGTTCGGCGATGACCCCGGCTCGGCGCCGCGTCCCTCGCAGCGATCGCACGGCTCCAGCAGACGCACCGTCACCGTCTTCTCGACACCGCTCGCGACCTCTGCAAGAGTGAGCGGCATCGCGATTTTGACGTCCGATCCCGTGCGCGGTCCGCTGCCACGACTCGTTGCTGCACCGAACAAATCGCCGAATCCACCCAGCCCGCCGAGATCGCGCATGAAGATGCTGAGCGCTTCGGAGAGATCGACGTGGTGGAATCCGCCGGCGCCTCCGCGGAGGCCTGCCTCCCCGTACCGATCGTACAGCGACCGCTTGTCCGCGTCGCGCAATACGTCGTACGCCTCGGTTATCGCCTTGAACCTCTCCTCCGAATCTTTCGATCCATTATTGCGATCGGGATGGTAGGTCATCGCCAGCTTGCGATAGGCGGTCTTGATGTCTGCATCGCTGGCATTCCGCGGAACACCGAGCGTGTGGTAAAAATCAGCCATGCGTCCTTGAATTCTCCTTCAATAAGTCAGTCACCAGCTCCGATGCATGCGTAACGAGGGAAATCACCTTGTCGTAAGGCATGCGCGTCGGTCCAATGACACCGATTACTCCAGATAGTGGTCCAGCCTGATACGAGGCCGTCACCACGGTGAAGCTGGCGAGGCGCGGATCGGTGTGCTCGTTGCCGATCGTGATGGAAACGCCACCCGTCTCGCTACGACGACGCAGCAGCTCGCCGAGTTTCTCCCGTGTCTCCGTCAGAGCGACGAGCTTGCGCATGTTGTCGATGGTGGCAAACTCCGGCTGCTCGGCGAGAACAGACGCCTGTCCCAGCAGAACCGTGTCGTCACTCGACTCGAGAGCGCTGTCGAACAGCTGATCTCCCTCCTCGATGAAGACGTTGAGGAGATCGTGCGCCTCGGGCGTGGGACCGACATCGCGCAGCCGGTCGCCGAGGGATGAGCGGATCTGTCGCAAGCTTAGACCGGCCAGTCGATCGTTGAGAACGCGCGTCACCTCGGTGACGGCCGCATCGGCGATCTCGCCCCGAACATCGACGAAGATCGTCCGGACGGCACCCGCCGAAAGCGTGAGCGCCAGCAGCAGTCGCTCCGACGAAAGTTTGATCAGCTCGACGCGCTCGAGCAGCGCGTTGTCGAGGCTTGGCCCGAGCGCGATACCCAGCTCCTGGGTGATGACGCCGAGGCTTTGCGCGGCGCGGCGAAGGATGGCTTCTACGGCGGATCCGCCGGTCGCAATTTGAGCGCTGAGCCGCCGCCGTTCGTTGGCCGCAGCCGGTCTGACGGGGATGAGAGAATCCACGTAGACGCGATACGCCACATCAGTCGGGACGCGACCCGCCGATGCATGCGGATGGAAGAGATAGCCTTTCTCTTCCAAATCGCTCATCGTGTTGCGGATGGTCGCCGGTGAAACGCCCAGCCCGAATTTGTGCGCCAGGCTGCGCGACCCGGCTGGCTGAGCCGTTTCGACGTAGGCCTGGATCACGGCCTCGAGTACGCGCCTTTCGCGCTCGTTCAGACCAGGTAGCGACATGGAGTCAAATATAGCAATGACTAGGGGTTGCGCCTAAAGTTGCCGCGCTGAAACGCGCTCGCCGCGCGACCAGCTCGGCGGCGAGGCTGTCCAGCCTGAGCCAACCCATGGGAGTAAGTCGCACGTGAGGTTGATCGAGAGGATCCTCGACGACGGCCCAGCCCGCTTCTTCCCATCTCCGCAGCGTCGGAAGCTGTGATTCAGAAACAGCCAGGCCACGTTTGGTGCGCAATCCCAAATACACTTCCTCGGCATCGCGGTTTTCCGTGGTCAGCGACTCCACGCCAGCTATCACTTGCTGCCCGCTGGAGAGACGCCGAATCCATTCGGAGTACGCCGAAACGTTCCAACGCCGCACCGAGCCATCGAAAGAGTGCGCGGATGGGCCAATACCGACGTAAGGAGCACCAGTCCAGTAGGCAGAGTTGTGGTGGGATGTGAATCCCGGACGCGCAAAGTTGGAGACTTCGTAGTGCTCAAAGCCCGCGTCGGTGAGAGTGGTGTGGGCCTCGAGAAACTCCTCCTCGTATTCCTCCTCGCTTCCCTGGACGGTCGCCCCGCGATCCGCCCAACGAGCGATGGGAGTCTGCGCTTCGACAGTAAGACCGTACAGTGAAAGGTGATTTGGAGCGAGCTCGAGGGCCTGTTCCAGATCCTGCTTCCACAGGCGGTGGAGATGAGCGGGGAGCGCGAAGATCAGGTCGAGCGAGATGTTGGAGATGCCCCCGCGCCGCAGGGTCGCGACGGCCGTCCCAATCTGGCCGGCGTCGTGGGTTCGGTGCATCCACTCGAGTGCCCGGCGGTCGAAGCTCTGCGATCCGAGCGAAACGCGATTGACGCCGGCGGCAACCCAGTTGGCGACGCCCAAATCGCTGACGTCGTCAGGATTCGCCTCGACGGTGATCTCCGCGCCGCGGCTGATCTCCACCCGTCGTCTGACCGTATCGAGCAGGCCGGCGACCCCCGCTCCGCCGAGTCGGGAAGGTGTTCCGCCACCCAGGTAGACGGTGTCGAGGATGGAGCCGTCGAGGTCGGAACGGAGTCCGTCCAGCTCTATCCGGATCGCGCCCAGATACTCGTCGATGGGCGTTTCCTGCCGTACCGCGATCGAGAAGTCGCAGTAGGAGCACCGACGCGCGCAGAAGGGGACGTGAATATAGAGGTGGGGGACCGGCACGTACTCAATATACGGTCGCGCGGACCGATTACCGGGTCGGGCTCTCTAACGGCGGCGGATCTCGCCGGCGAGGCTGCATTCGACCAGGCCCATGATCTCCAGCGACGTAATCGCGGCCAGGCATTCCGCGAGGGTGAGACGCGTGGCTGAAGGGAGCGAGTCGGTGTGGGTGAATCCGCCTTCGATTGCGTCCCAGATTTTTTGCTCCGAGTCGGGCAGCAACGGCGGCGGGGCCGTCTCCAGGGGAGCGGAGATTCCGAGGAGGGCAAGGGCGTCCTCCGGGGCGGCGATGAAGACTGCGCCGTCGCGAAGGAGCTGGTTCGAGCCTCGGCTCTGCTCGGAGTCGATCGGACCGGGCACGGCAGCTACCGTCCTGCCAAGCTCCAACGCCTGGGACGCGGTGTTGAGGGCGCCGCTTCGAAAGCCCGCCTCGACGACGATGGTCACCGGAGCGAGCGCAGCGATGATTCGATTTCGTTTGGGAAAGGAGCCCTTTTGAG
>DASYIM010000010.1:0-23017 GCA_035997625.1 Gemmatimonadaceae bacterium | reverse complement strand
TTGCTCAAACTGCCGTAGACGCCGTAGAAATTGTTGCCAGGGACGTTCTGGTCGAACTTGTCCTGCTCAACTTTGACCACCGAGGATGCGAAGGCATCGACGCGGTAGCCGCGGCCACTGATCATTCCGCGAGCACCGTCGAAAGTGCGAGCGGTGTTGGCCCAGGGAAGGGCGCCGACCAGACGTCCATCTCCGAAGCCGAGCTCGAGGCGACCGCCGCGGAACATCAGCGGATCCTGATCGGCGCCTATCTGGAAATAGAGCTGGCGAAGATCGGTGTAATCGCGAAACGGCGGGCCCTCCGGACTCTTGTTCTTCCATGGGCCGCGAGCGTCCATCCCCTCGACGAACAGCAGAGTTTTGCTCGTTGGTCGAATCCCCGCGTGGAGGAGAACCCGGGTCAGGAGGTACTGGTCGGAGTTATCGGGTCTGAAACCGCCATTGTGGTACGCCTCGACGCGGCCGCGCAATTGCCCGCCAATCGCCAGCCACGGGGCGACCGCGACAGGTATGGGGGCGTCCGCCGCTGCTTTGGCAGGAGACGGCTCGCGCGCAACAGATTGCGCCGCGGCCAGAGCCGGGATCAAGGGGAGAACGCACGCTATCACGACTCGGCAGGAGCGCATTGAACCACCATTTGACGAGTTGATACTACGGGGTTTTTGCCGGGCGGCCTAATGTAGGAGCGCTGCTGACCCTTGCGCAAGAATCAAAAGTGACGAATACTCCCCTTTTGCTCCGACAGGAAGAACGAATGAACGACGTCGCCGATGTCATGCAGGGAACGCTCGACATGCTGATCCTCAAGGCGTTGTCGCTGGAACCGATGCATGGTTGGGGAATAAGCGATCGCATTCGGCAGATGTCCCGCGATGTCTTCCGGATAGGGCAGGGCTCCCTCTATCCGGCGCTCCATCGATTTGACAATCGCGGCTGGGTTACGTCGTACTGGCGGACGACCGCCAACAACAGGATAGCTCGCTACTACGAGCTCACGGCGGCGGGGCGTCGCGCGTTGGGCGAGGAGGTCGAGCGGTGGCGCTCATACACCAGCGCCGTTGCCCACGTTATCTCCGCGGAGCAGCCGCCGAGTATTTCGTAATCAGTCTGGCGTGAGCCGCCAGGATTTTTTTCTGGTTCTGGATGATCGCTTTCTGGTTGCGCAGAATCTTTGTTTGATTGCTGACGATCATGCGAAGCCGTCTCTGATTGCGGATGACCGTTCGCTGATTTCTGACGATCACGCTCTGGTTCGAGATGATCGTCTGCTGGTTGCTTAGCGTCGCCTGCGCCATGATGGGTTCCTTTGGATTGGGATCAATGCGAAGTTGGTTGCCCGCGATCGTGCTCTAGAATGGCGACTGCAGGGTCTCCCCAGCAAGACCGGCTTTCCGTGCTGGTGGCGTGCGAGTGAAAACCGGCGGCGGCGACATCCCGCGCAGGGAGGGCAAGCGCTCGGTAACCTGCGCCCGCGTCATGCCCAGCAGTCGATGCCCGTCAACGAGCGCGTCGAAATCGACTGGGTAAAGATTGTGCCTCGCCGGATCCGCCAGACCGGCGACATTGCGCGGCGCGATTGCCCCACTCATCCAGTCGACGAACGCGCGGCGCCGCTCCACGGTACCGACGCCGCCGGCGGACCGAGTGATGTCGCGCAACCGGCGGAGACTGTCTCCCGGCAGCGGAGAGAGCAGCGAATCTCCGACCCCCATAAAACCGTTCCAGGCAACGGAGTCGGTCGGCGCCAGTCGCTGGCTCGCCTCGGCAAAGGATACAATGGCGAAGTAAAGCATCGACTGCGCGGCGAACAGGTCGAAATGCGCCATCGATTCATATGCCCCGGCGACGACAAGGTCGATTTGATCCGCTTCCGCTCCGAGTGCCGATTCATATCGATCGAGTACGGACTTCGTCGGAACGCGACCGTCGCCGGCGGCCGCTTCGAAGGCGAGCGCCAGGCGCTCGACGGCACGGAGACTCCAGGCAATTCCCGTCGAGAACAACGGGTCGACGAATGCATAGGCATGGGGCATCATCGCCCACCGCTCTCCGGTGGCGCGCGTGAGACGGTGCTGAATGAGCGGGTGAAAGGCGATGGACATGACAGCAGTGGCATCGCCGAACGCGCGTTCGATTGTCGGGTAGCGGGCAAGTATTTCCCGCCAGAGCGCCTCAGGGCCGCCAACGCTCGAGTTCAACGAGGCCAAGCCGCTCGGCGTAAGGAGAAATCCGGCGCTGGTGACTCCGTTGTCGAACCGCAGCGAGTACATCCAGCCCTCATCGATTACGTGGTGCACCGCCGCCCAGTCGTCCGGGTAGGGGCCGGGGGCCATTCCTGGAACGACGTCGCTCATCAGTCGGGCACCGGCGAAATGGCTGTAGACGAGCGAGGATCGTGTGTGGGTCCTGGCGAGGCCCGACGGAATCGAGAGCTGTCGCGCGAGAAAGCCGCCCGGGCCTGAAGCATCGATCAGGAAATTCGCGCGGACCTCAAACTCAGTGCCGTCGCGCGAGGCGATGAGGCGCGCTCCATCTGACGAGATGTCGGCGGTCATTATCTCGGTTCTGTCCCGGTAGTCGACGCCGGCATTGACCGCCTCGCGAACAAAGTGGTGATCGACGTCCGCGCGCAGCCAGTGGCTGTCAGAAATCGAATCATCCGGACTGGCGGCCACGAGCAATCGCTCTGAATCGAGACCACGATCGGCGAATCCCTGCCCGGCGTGATGACGGTAATACGTGAAGCCCCGCTTCAGCCCTCTCTGAATCTCCGGAAAATGCGCGAGCCAGCGCCCGTGGGCGGCGAGATCGTAGCAGTCCTCGAGACCGTAGCGAGCTCCTATACGCTCGAGAGACAGATTCGCCAGAGGCGTCGATGATTCACCGATCGCGAATCGGGGATGCGTTCCTCGCTCGAGCAGGACGACATCGTATCCGAGGACGGCGAGCACGCGGGCGAGCAGTGAGCCGGCAAAACCGCTGCCGACGACTGCGATCTCGCACGACCGTGTCACGCTCGACACATCCCGCAGTCGATGCGCGGCTCAGCGCGGCCGGTCAGGTTGATCCGGCTCATTCGCGCGATGCGGTCCTGGCGGCAACACGCAGGCGCCGGCAGTCGTTCGACGTCCCACATATCCGCCGTGACAACGGCCGGCGCCATTGGCGCGCAGGCGTCGAGGGCGTCCTCGAGCTGCGAAAGTGTCGGGGGAACGAAATCGCCGAGCGACTGGAGTCGTTCCATCTCGCCATTGCCACCGCGAACCGGGATGATCGAGACGATCGATGCGCCGCGCTGTATCGCGTAGGCGACGGTGCGCACAGTCCATTCGAGAGACTCCTCAACAGGAATGGACGGCGCTCCAAGGAGGACGAAGACGCGAATCTCGATCGCGTTATCCGTCAGGAATTGCGCGGCCGAATCGAACCGGGCGAGATCGAGTCTCTTGTTAAGCTGCGCGGCGGCCGCCGGATTGATCGTCTCCAATCCCACCGCGAGCTCCAGTCTGCCGGGAATGCGTCGCGCAAACTCAACGGTCCGCGAGCTGACCGTGCTGGCGTGGGACTCGACGGTCACGGCGGCAAATGGCGCTGTCAGCTCGGCGATGCCGGCCACGTCCTCTGCGGGAACCGCGCGGGAGTCGAAGAAGTTGCTGGCGTTGTAAAGCTTGACGCGATCGAGTTGGTGCGGGGAGTGTGTCTCGAGCACTGTGCGCAGCTGGCTCGTCAGTGCACCGGGAACGGTCGGGCCGTCGATCGTCCACTGCCACAGGTCACAGAACGAGCACGTGAAGGGACACTCGGCACCGGTGAGGAATACTGTGAGGGTTTGCTCAATCACTCCACCCGGCCGGCGCTCCTTCTCGAGCAAAGAACCGTGGGCGGTGTGCGGATCGGACCCCGCCTTCGGCGGCCGCAGCGCGCGGATCCGCCGGTCGACCTCGGAAGTGATCACACCGCGGCGGCGTGCAGCGTCTCGAAGTGACGGCGGTAGCGCGTCTCGTCCTCGGGAAAGAGTCTGGCTACCTCGCTCGCGGAAACCGAGCCGTGCTGAAAACGTCGCTTGGGAAAGACGGGCATTTCCACACCGAGCACCGAGCGGACCCCACGTGATACGATCTCTCCCTTCAACGCGTAGAGTCGGTCGTGCGAGCCCTGGGTGAGCTCGGAGAATGGAACCGCTTCGGCAACGGCGATCACCGACGGTCTTGTGTACGGGCTGAAGTCCTCGAATCCCAGCTCGCGTGCGCAGGCATAACCGCGCACGCAGCCGCGACTGTAACCGCCGGAATAGGTCAGCGAGTGCTTGATGGAATCGACACCCCAACCTTCCTGGTAAAGCATGCGGTTGTTGACGACGCTCCGAATGGTGAGCTCGCTGTTCGCCTCGATGGGGTAATCCTTGAGGTTCTCATCGCCACCGTCGCCATCGACCAGCAGCCGCCATGTTGGGTAGCGCTGTCGAATGCCGGTGAGCAGGGCAAGGTTGACCGCCGCGCACTCTACGTCGAGCGGTTTGTAATCCTCGATCACCGCCACCGCTCTCAGCGGATCCAACGCGCTCGAGGGAACGTCAACCACCTCGCCGAGCATCTCGAGATTGGTGCTCCGCAGGAACTCGCGAGCCTGGCGGGCGTCGTCGCCTTGGCCGTCGATGGAGAGCGTGAAGGCTTTCAATCGCGCGGGAGACTGCCCCTCGTTCAACAGCAGCTTGTAAAGGCACAGCAGCACCGCTCCGCTGTCGATCCCTCCGGAAAACGGAACGCCGATCGGCTCCGTCGCATCGTGGACGGCCAGCCAGCGACGCAGCTCTCCGTAAAGCGCTTCCATGTACTGGCGGCCGATGAGATCCAGATCTCCCGGCAGCGTTCCGCGAGGCGGGTCGAAGAAACGACGGTGAACGGGGTTCGGATCCGGGCAGCCCACCAATCGGAGGGTCGTCACGTGATGCGCCGGCACCATTCGCGTGTATGACGGATGGAACTGATTGGTCCAGCCTCGCCGTCCCAGCTCGGCTGCGATCTCGTCGATGCGCTCGGCCAGGATCAAGACGGGGCCGTCGACGGCTTTTGCCAGGAAGTAGCGGAGCGGCCGGTCCAGGCTGCGGGCCAGCAGCACTCGCTCCCCCTCCTGGGCGACGATCGCAAACGATCCATCGATGCCGAGAACTTCACCGGCATCACTAGCGAGCAACCGGCGCCGAGCCTCAGATTCGTCGACCGTCCAGAGGCGTTGGGACTCTACAGGAATGAGGTTGATGACGCGCGAAATCGGCAGGTGTCGATCCATGCGAACAAATTGGCCCTCGGGCACGGGTTTTTCCAGATCGTGCGCGTCCCGCGTCGATAGGCGGGTTCTGGCAATCGCGCTGCTCTGCGTTGCGGGGTGTGATCTCGGAAAACGGGATCGCCCCGTTTTCAAGCTGTTGAGCCCTGAGGCGACGGGCGTCGCCTTCGCCAACACCATCACCACCGATGACACGCTGAACGTTCAGACAGACACCTACGTCTATAACGGCGCTGGTGTGGCTGTGGGAGACATCGACAACGACGGACTGCCGGACATTTTCTTTTCCGGCAACATGGTGACGAGCAGGTTGTATCGGAACAAGGGCGGCATGCGCTTCGAAGACGTCACGGAAAAGGCCGGCGTGAAGACGACTCGCTGGGCCACTGGCGCGACAATGGTGGACATCAACGACGACGGATATCTCGACATCTACGTGGCCGTTTCAGGGCCGGAATGGTCGAAGGGTGAGAATCGCGCAAATCTTCTTTTCGTAAACAACCGCAATGGTTCTTTCACGGAGGAGGCCGCGAAATACGCCGTTGCCGACACCGGATTCACCACCTACGGAACGTTTCTCGACTACAACAAAGACGGGTGTCTGGATCTCTTCCTGCTCAACAACTCGCCCAAGGACTTTAGCCGCGGAGTGGCAAGCCTGCCGACCGGCATGAGCGCGACCACGCCGGGGAGCTACAATGAGCTCTATCGGAACGACTGTCCGGGAGGAAAGCCCGGCAAATTCACCAACGTATCCGGTGAGGCAGGAATACTTCGTGAAGCGGGTTACGGGCTCGGCGTAGTCGTTTCGGATCTAAACGCCGACGGTTGGCCCGACATCTATGTCTCCAACGATGGCGTTCCAAACGACGTCATCTACGTCAACAATCGAGACGGCACTTTTACCAACAAGGCGGCGAGCTGGCTCAAGCACGGCAGCGCGGCCGGAATGGGGATCGACATCGCCGATTTCAACAATGATGGCCGCCCCGACATCGTCCAGGCCGACATGATGCCGCGGGATCTCGAGCATCGGAAACGGACAAACGGCTTTCAAACCCATAGCGGTACGACCGACGCGCTTCGGCGAGGATTTCGGCAGGATTATTCTGAAAACTCCCTGCAGCTGAACAACGGCGTCGGCAGCGACGGCGGTCCGGTATTCAGTGAAATCGCCCGCCTCGCCGGCGTATCGCAGACCGATTGGAGCTGGAGCGCGCTGTTCGCCGACTTCGACAATGACGGCCTGAAGGACATTTTCATCGGCAACGGTTATCCGAAGGCCGTAAACGATCTCGATTACATGACGTCTGCCGCGTCAGCGCTCCAGAGGCGTGACACGGCCCGGGCCCGGGCTCTGCTCAAGGATCTGCCGGGCTACAAAGCGTCGAGCTTCATCTATCGGAACAAAGGCGACCTGACTTTCGCCGACGAGACGAAACAATGGGGCATTGATCAACCCGCTTACTCATATGGCGCTGCGTATGCGGACCTGAACAACGACGGCAAGCTGGATCTGGTCGTCAACAACATTAACGGCCCGGCCTTTATCTACCAGAATGTCCTGGGTGACGACGAGGCGCATCACTACCTCCAGGTGCGACTGGTCGGCGACTCGGCGCGCGAAAAGACGGCCGGGATCGGCGCGACGCTGAATGTCTCTGCGGGAGGGGTGAAGCAATACATCTACAGCACGCCTTTCCGCGGCTTTATGTCGACGATGGATGGCCGGGCGCACTTCGGACTTGGTCGATCTCGAACAGTGGACAGCCTGGACATCCAGTGGCCGGATGGGCGTCGTCAGGTTCTGACAAAAGTCGCCGCCGACCGCGAGCTGATTGTAAAGCAATCCGACGCGCAAAAGCCGGCAGGATCGCCGGGTGCCGGTGACGCTGGTCGGCGGAGCGAGTGGTTCCAGCGCATTACTCCAAAAGGGCTCGCATATAGGCAGCCGGCCTTCGTAGCAACTGACTTCAGCGTGCAGCCGTTGCTGCCTTACCTGATATCGGCACATGGTCCCGCTCTCGCGGTGGGCGACGTGAATGGCGACCACCTCGATGACGTTTTCATCGGCGGTGGGGGCGGCGTTGCCGGCAGGCTCCTGATTCAGCAGAAGAATGGCAGCTTCGTCGAGGCGACCCAGAGTGCTCCGTGGGCGGTCGACAAGCAGTTCGAGGATTGGGGAGCAGCCTTCTTCGATGCCAATGGAGACGGCCTGCCCGACCTCTATGTTGCCAGCGGCGGGTATCAGGTCGCGCCGACCTCCCGATTTCTGCAGGACCGTCTCTACATGAACCGTGGCGGCGGACGTTTCGTTCGTGACAGCAGTGCGCTTCCCGCGATGTTGACCAGCACGTCGGCAGTGCGTGTCGGAGACTTCAACGGCGATGGGCGGCCCGATCTATTCGTGGGCGGACGCCTGACGCCGAGAAAGTACCCGTATCCCGCGCGCAGCTACATTCTGCGAAACGACGGTGGAAAATTCACGGACGTTACCGACCAGATCTGCCCCGATCTCGTCAACCCGGGCGGGATGAGCACCGACGCGGCGTGGATCGACTTCGATGGTGACGGGCGGCTCGATCTCGTCACTGTGGGCGAATGGATGCCGATCCAGTTCTATCGCAACGAGGGGAGCCGGCTGCGCAACGTTACATCGTCGATGGACCTGCCTCCTCTTCGTGGCTGGTGGTACAGTCTCGCCGCCGGCGACTTCGACGGTGATGGGAAAATCGACCTCATCGCCGGGAACCTCGGATTGAATTACAGCTACACCGCATCGAAGGACACCACGTTTGGAGTCTACGCCAGCAACTTCACGGGCAACCAGACGACGGATCTCGTTCTGACTCGGAAGAGTCGCGACTCGGAGACTCCTCTAGCCGGGATGGCTCCGCTCGGCCGGGAGATCTACCCTCTTGGTGTGAAGTTCCCCACATACGGTTCGTTCGCGAGCGTCTCGATCAGCCAGGCGTTCAGCTCCGCCCAGCTCCAGCAGGCGCTTCACTACGAAGCGGATACTTTCGCCAGCATGTTCCTGCACAATGATGGCGGTGGAAAGTTCACCGCGACCCCTTTGCCAATGCTGGCCCAGATAGCTCCGATCAAGGGAATTGTCGCGCAGGATGTCGACGGCGATGGGCATCTGGACATCGTAGTCGCGGGAAACCTCTATGACGCCGAGCCCAACACGCCGAGGGGAGACGCGGGCAATGGACTCTGGCTGAGAGGCGACGGCAACGGGCATTTCACCCCAGTGTCACCTGCCGAGAGTGGCCTGCTGGCGCCGCTGAATGTATCCGGCCTGGCGCTGCTGACAACGCCGAAGGGGAAGGCGTTGCTGGTCCCGAACACCGGCGACTCGCTCCAGGTATTCTTGATCGCCAAGCGTTAGGGCACCGAGGGCAAAAAAAAACGGGACGGCGTTTAGCCGTCCCGTTTCTGTCGAAAGTTGCTTACCAGCCGGGATTCTGCGTCAGCATGTCCGCCCCGTTCACCCGGCTCAACTCCACCTGAATGCTTGGTATAGGATAGAGAAGGTGTTTCTGAGCGAACGCGTCAGCACTCGCCTTGTAGAGTCTGCGGGTCTTCTCGGACCCGCCACCTTCGCCGTTGATGTAGCCGTTGATTGCGGCTGCGGCATCGTTGAGGCCCCAACGTCTCAGATCGAAGAACCGCTGGCCTTCCATCGACAGCTCGAGTCGGCGCTCGGCGCGAACCGCGTTGCGGGCATACGCCGCAGTCGGGAATGAGGTGTATGGTTGAACGTTGTAGACCGCCCAGGTGATGGACGGGTCGTGGATCGGGACCGCGATGCGAGCGTCACCCGCGCACTGCGGGTAGAGCGTCGTCACCGAAGTGGTGATGGTTGCGTCCTTGGCTCTGAAGCCGCAACCCTGTGCCCTGGCGCCAGCGCGGACGCGAACGAGATTTACGTTCGCCATCGCCCCAGCGAGGTCCCCGGTCTCCACCTGCGCCTCGGCCAGGAGTAGCAGCAGGTCGGCGAAGCGGAACAGGTGGATGTTGACCGAGTTCAGCTGTGTATTCTGCCAGCCGGTGCTGCTCTCGGCGCCGCTCGCGAACTCGTGAGCGTTCTTCTTCGGGCTGTATGGGCCGCCATTGGCGATGTCTCTGACCCACCCGTCAGCGGTGCTGTACAGACCCCAATCCTTGTACGGCACACCGTCGCGGCCAGCCGTCCAGTCGACTCTTGGGTCAACGGGGGCGGTGCTGCCTCCCGTAAAGTTCGCGTTCGACGCGTTCCAATTCGCCGGGTCCGAAATCGCCAGAGGCAATCCGGTCGCGTCAACCTTGTAAAAGTTGACGAGGTTCTGCGACGGCTGGTAAAAACCGCAACAGCCGAAGTGGCTCCCCGAGTACGGGAAGTTCAATCGCTCGCCGTAGTTGGCGTTGTTGCCGTTGGGCTCGCCGTCGTTGGCCGAGGCCTGGAACGCCCAGATGGTTTCCTTGCCGTTGGCAAAGCTATCGAAGCCGGTCCAGACGTGATCGAAGCTCGTTTCAAGTGCGTACGGGCCGTTGGTCACGACATCCTGCAAGGTCGCTTTCCCGGCGGCAAACTGGCCCGCGTAGACCTGAACGCGTCCCTTGTAGGCCTTGGCAGTCCACGATGACGCGCGTCCCTTGTCGCGGGGCGTGGCCGGCAGCAGAGCGATTGCCGCGTCGAGGTCGGAAATCAGATCAGCGACTGCGGCCGTGGCTGTCTCGTTCGCCTTGCGGAAGTCCGCATCGCCTTCGCGATAATACGGAATGTTGCCCCACATCCGGTAAGCTTCGAAATGGTAGTGAGCCCGCAGGAAGATTGCTTCTCCTTCGATGCTCTTCTGGTCAGCTACGGAAATCTCGCTTGGCTTTGACGAAACGACGCTCTTCAGGAGGCGTATCGCCGAGTTGGAGCGAACGACTCCTTCGTACGTGATACGCCATTTCTCATTGAGGTACTGTTCGGCGTCGGGGGTTCCCCAATGGTAGCCCTCGATGTCGTTGATGGGTGGCTGGTCGGTATCGTTTGAGCCTTTGTAGGCATCGTCGGCGGCCACCGAGCCCCATACCCAGTTACTTGCCGCGCAGCCCCAATTGGCCTGGATCTGCGACGTACAGTCCAACGCTCGGTACGCGCCAATGAGCGTGCCCTCGACACCGTCCTTGGTGGCGAGGGTGCTTTCGTCAACGGTTCCCTGTGGCGCAGCGGCTTTTGCCAGGAAATCGTTACAGCCGTTAAGGCCGCCTGCTGCCAACGTCAGAACCGCGGCCCCGACGAGGAGTTTGTGATTCGGCACGATTTTCATCGTTTGATTTATCCCCTGAAAAAAGGCGATTCGCTAAAAGGAAGTAACAATGCCAATGCTGAAGATCCTGCTGCTCGGATACGTTCCGCGATCGACTCCACGGTACTGATCGCGAATGTCGCCGGCGGGACCGAACACGTTCGCCGCCGGGAGCGCCGGGTCGAGCCCGTCGTAGCCGGTGATGGTGAACAGGTTGTCGCCCTGCAGGTAAACTCTCGCACCGGGCAGATACTGCGCGGCCATCGGCAGCGTATAACCGATCTGCATGTTGCGCAGCCGGGTGTACGAGCCGTCCTTCACGTAGTAGCTGCTTATCGCGTGGCTGAACAGGTCGTTCTTGTCCAGTTTGGGATACTTCGCGTTCAGGTTCTGCGGCGTCCACGAATTGGCCAGCAGATCCTTGCGGACGTTGGTGTCGAAATTTCGGAACACGTAATACTCCATCTGAGCATCGAAGACGTCGTTTCCGAACGTTCCGAAGAAGGTAGTACTCAGGTCCCAGTTGCCGCGGCGCAATCCCAGATCGAGTCCGGCCGAGAAATCGGGGTGAGGGTTGCCGATGATTGCACGGTCCGCCAGATCGACAACGCCGTCGCCGTTTACATCACGGAACTTGATTCGACCGGGTGCCGCGCCGTCCTGCGTGGCGTGGGCTGATACGTCAGCCGCGTCCCTGAAGAAGCCATCCGCTACGTAGCCGTAGAACGAGCCGATCGGGTGGCCAACCTGGTTGATCACCTGGTTGCCGTAACGCGTCGAGATCGGGCCGTAGAAGAAGTTCTGTACTCCGTTGATGGAGACGATCTCGTTCTTGTAGTGACTGCCGTTGAAGGTGACGCTCCACGACGCCGCCTGATGGCCGAGCGAGAAGTCAATACCGGTGTTCTTCATCTTTCCGACGTTGACGATCGGCGGAGAGGCGACGCCCGCGGTGGCCGGCAGCGCTGGATCGTAGAGCAGATTGTTGGTGTTACGCTTGTAAACGTCGACCACGAAGTTGAGCGCGCCGTTGAAGAGCACCATGTCGGCGCCAACGTTGGTCGAGCGGTTTTCTTCCCACTTCAAGTCAGCATTGCCCAGCGACGTCTGTCGAAATCCCGCGAGTGCAGTATTGCCGCCCGCAACTGCGTAGTACGTATCTCCGCGATCGCCTCCAAACTGCGAAACGACTCGGCCGGATGGGATGAGCTGATTGCCGGTGATGCCAACGCCGAAGCGAAGCATCACGTCACTGAAGAACCTGTTGTTGGAGAGGAACGGCTCGTTGGAGATTCTCCAGCCAAGTCCGAATGCTGGGAAAGTTCCCCACTGGTGACCCGGGGCGAGTCGGGAAGAACCGTCTCTGCGGACGGTGAAGCTGGCCACGTACTTGTCCGCGAAGTTGTAATCGGCTTTGCCGAACAATGAGAGCAGGGCCGACTTACCGCCGTCGCTGGTGACGTTCTTGGTGGACGCGTCACCGAGCGCGTCCTGGATATATCTCGAATCAAGATTCGAGTTGAGCAGGTTCGCCAGACTGCCGGTGAGCCTCCTGTTGGTGGTCTGGTTGGCTTCCTGGCCCAACAGCAAGTCGAAGTTGTGCGACCCTAACGCCTTGACGAACCGGGCGGTGTTGCTCCATGTCCAGTCAACGAACTGATTGCTATTCTCGTTGATGGAATTGGTGAAGGTTGCTTCGGCGTTTTCGGGGAAGGCCGGGTTGAAGCCGTTGAATGAATTCTGCCCGATGTTGAATCCGAGGCGCGTCTTCAGGGAGATCTGCGGATTGACGTCGAGACCGGCGAAGACGTTGCCGAAGACCTGGTCGTTCTTGCTGATGTTGTCCCGGGACTCATACGCTTCCTTGAGCGGATTGGACTGGTTCCCGAGGCCTGTGCCTTTGCCGCCGGCAAAATTGCCGTTGATGTCGTAAACGGGAACGACCGGCTGCATCAGGATATTTTTTCCAACAAGGCCGTCCTCGGCGTAGCCGCTCGGATCGTCAGTCAGCGAAGTGCCGCCCGACTGCGGGCCGCCGTGATGCCGGTCGACCGCCATGGCGATATTCTCACCGAAGTTGAACTTGCTGCGGTTGAACTGGGTGTTGACGCGCACGGTGCCGCGCTTGAAGTCGGTATACCGGGCGGTGCCATTCTGATCGAAATAATTGAAGGAGACGCGGTAAGAGTTGGCATCGCTCCCACCGGCCACATCGAGGTTGTAATCCTGCATCGGCGCCGAGTGGAAGACCTGGCTCCACCAGTCGGTGCCGGCGCTGCCGGGCATCACGAGGGTGTTGGGATAGGAATAACCAGCAGTATTCACGGTTATCGGCCTGCCCCAAACGTCCGACGCAGTGGTGACTGAAGGCGCCGCATACGTGTAAAGCGGTACCGACGGGTTGCTGGGATCGCCGTAGATGTTGGTTGGGACAGGCAGGCCGGCGTTCTCGTAGCTCGCCTTGACGACCTTGAAGTAATCGAGCGCGTTGGTGATGAGGAAGTCGTCGTAGCCCTTCGTCGGACTGGCTACACCAGTTCTCGCGCGCAGCGTAACCTGCGGCGGACCGGCGATTCCTTTCTTGGTGGTCTCGATCAGGATGACGCCGTTGCTGGCGCGCGAGCCGTAGATCGACGACGCGGAGGCGTCCTTGAGAACCTGGACCGACGTAATGTCGTCGGGGTTGAGGAAGTTGAGGTACGACTCCTCGACCGGCGTTCCGTCGATCACGTATAGCGGATCGTTGTTCTGGAACGAGCTGATGCCGCGAATGCGCACGGTGCTGCGTGAGCCCGGCGCGCCCCCCGATGCGACGGTGACGCCCGGCACGGCTGCATCAAGCCGCTGCAGTACGCTGGCGGAGGTTTGTTTCTCGGCGCTGGCAATGTCGACGCTGGAGACGGCGCCGGTGATATCACCGCGGCGCTGCTCAGTGTAGGCCGTGACCACCACCTGCTCGAGGTAGGCGATCTTGGCCATCGTCACGTCGACGGTGCTTCGTCCGGCGACCGTAGTCTGCACCGGGCGCTGGCCCACCAGCGAGAACGTGAGTACCGCGTCGGTGGGCGCCGTGAGCCGGTACTTACCGGCCGCATCGGTGACCGCGCGGCTATCGCTCCCCTGTACGCGTACCGTGACTCCCGGCAGCGGAGCGCCACCCGTCGAGGTTACGGTTCCGGTGACCGGCAGGTTCTGGGCAAATGCGGTGCTGCTCAACGCCAGCATGAACAGCAAGCCCAGCCCGATCGCGCAAACTCCGCGCAGCCGGTTCCAGAATGTGAGACTTCCAAACAGCTTCTTCTCCATGGTGTTCCTCCCTGTTGCGTTCATCAATTGTTCTCCTCCGGTCGCTTCATGGACTTCAGGCCCTGCATCTCGATCAGCTGGCGGTACGTAATCAGGCGAATGTCATGAGCTTTCAGGGCATCCCTGAAACGAGTCGACGTGAGCGCGTCGAGCTCGCCCTGACGATTCTTGCTCATTTCGGGAAGGGGGCCTGATGTATTCATGTCGAGCAACGCGCCCAGCTCCGCGTTGTCGATCCCCACATGCGTCACCACGAGATTGATTCCCGGGTGCAGGCGATCCAGCATCGCCACCAGACTGTCCGTTTTCGCTGGAGGGGCCGCGGAATACTGAGGGTCGTTGCTGGTGTCGCCGAAGTACCGCGACATGCCCAGCCCGTATTCGCGCGCCAGTTTTTCCGTGAGATCACGGAACTCGGGATAGCGGACCGCCGTTCCCATATGGTAGTCCACGTAGTCGATCTTGAGCCCCGACCCGAGTGCACGCTCGATCTGCGCGCGGAGCTCCTTCTCAACTTCTGCTATGTTCGGATTGTTCTGATGGAGAGCTTCAGCCGAGGCGAAGAAGTATCCGTCCTTGTCGACCAGTGTAGGAACCGCGGTGCGCCCCAGTACCGGTCCCCATCGATAATTCTTCCATTCGGAATTGAGGGTGAGATGAATCCCGACGGAGGTTTGGGGGTGCCGCTTCAGCATCTCCACCGTCTCCTGGTACCACGGAGTCGGGAACATCACCGAGACTGAAACTGGCAGTCCACTCTCGATGAGCTTCTCGAGCGCCATGTTGACGCTGTGGCTCATTCCCGCGTCGTCGGTGCGAACGACGAGATACACCGGCGCGAGATTCGCGGCAGAATGTGTCGACTTCGCCGCTTGACCGAGAAGGCTACCCGGTAACGCGGACGACAGGGTGGAACAGACTAGAAGTGCCGAAAGACGGGTTAGCCGCGTACGACGAGCCTCCATGGGAGAAGGAACATCAAGTAAGTCGGCGTATCTCACACTACGAATCTGCCAAGCGTCCGGGGGGAGGCTTGGAGACCCCCTCTAATACGGCCCGTTTTTGTCCTTGTCAAGTGGGATATTTTCAGAGCGGTTTACGCCGTGTTATCCCCGTTTCACAGGGTGGAACGCAGTCCCGTCAACCCGTTCACACCGGAGCAGACATGATCGGCCGCAGCCTGAACTTGATTCGTTGTTCCATGCTCGCCACGACTGTGGCATTTATTGTGGCGCTGGTGCCTCGCCCGCTCGGCGGCGAGCGCGTTGTGGTGAGCGCGCCACCGATGCGAGTGGTCGGTTACCTGGCCTCTTGGGGTGTTCGGTCCAAAGGCACAGCTATCGCCAAACTCCCCGCCAGGCACCTCACGCACATCTTTTATGCGTTTGCCGACATCGGAAAAGACGGCGCAGTCACGCTGTCGAACGCTTGCGTCGACATTGGCGCGTGCGGCAAAGGCGCCCCATGGCCCGGTGTCGCGGGCGGCAATTTCGGTGAACTCAAGAAGCTCAAGGCTCGCTTCCCGCACCTGAGGGTGGCAATCTCAATCGGCGGTTGGGCTGGCTCCGCGAGATTCTCTGACGCCGCTCTCACTGACGCTTTGAGGAAGCGCTTCGCAGGCTCGGCAATCGATGTCTTCATCAGGCGCTGGCCGGGAATCTTTGATGGCATCGACATCGACTGGGAATTTCCAGTGCAGGGCGGACTCAAAGGGAATGTCGAGCGCCCGGAAGACAAGCAGAACTTCACTCTCCTGCTGGACGAGCTGAGACGCCAGCTCGACGCCCAGGGGAGCAAGGACAATCGTCATTATGAGCTAACGATTGCCGCGTCAGCTCGCCCGTCGGAGATCGCCAATCTCGAGGTCAACAGAATCATCCCGCTGCTCGACTTCATCAACGTCATGACCTACGACTACCATACGGGCGGATCGATCGCGCATTTCAACGCACCACTCTATCCCGCGGCGCACGATCCGACTCCGGAACTGACGGTGGATGCGAGCATGCGCGCTTTCGAAGCCGGCGGGGTGCCGCGCGACAAGCTGCTTGTCGGCGTGCCTTTTTTTGCGAAGGCGTACGGAGGAGTTGCCAACGTCAACGGCGGTTTTCTTCAACCGTCAACTGCTCCGCCAAAGGATTGGCGCGATTCCGACGGCGACTGGCGGCGACTCTCCGTGACACGGCTCACTGACCGACGCTACACGCGGCACTGGGAGTCGTCCGCGAAAGTACCGTGGCTGTACAACGCGGGCAGCGGTACCTGGATCAGCTACGACGATCCAGAATCGGTACGCGCCAAGCTGGACTACGTACGCGCCCAAGGCCTGGGTGGTGTTGTGATCTGGGAGCTCGGCGGCGACGACGGGCGTCTGATGCGGGCCATTGCCGGAGAGCCGTAATTGCCTGCCGATGTCAACCGTGAGTTTTCAATACGTCGATGCGGCGCGGCGGATGCGGCAATGCTGGCTGACCTGGGAGCCCGATTGTTTGCGGAGTCCTACGGACCGACGCATCCGGAGCCTGAGCTCAGTCGTTACCTGGCTCGCTCTTTTCCTGTTACGGCGGTCCGCGAGGCAATCGAAAACGCGGATGTGACGATGCTCGTCGCCGACGATTTGGAGCGGCGTCCCATCGGCTACGCCTACATGCGCGCCACTCCGGAGCTGCCCGCCGGCGTCGAAGGCGATCGTGGAGTCGAGATCGCGCGGTTCTACGTCGATGAGGCGTGCCATGGGCGCGGCGTTGGCGCGGCGCTGATGGAAAAATGCTTCGACGATGCTGCCACGCGGGGCGCGGACGTGATCTGGCTTCAGGTCTGGAAGGAGGCGCCGTGGGCAATCGGGTTCTATACCCGAATGGGGTTCACCGTGGTCGGCTCGGCGCTGTTCTATTTTGGTGAGCAGATCGGCCACGACCACATTATGGCGCGGCCAATTCAGCAACGATGATCATCTCGGCGAATTTGTCCGGGAAAGGAGATCGTTCCGGATGAATCGTAACAGTTTGTTTTCTGTGTGAATTGCGTGACTGCATCGGCGAGAAAACAGTCTGTTGGTGGTGAGAATCCCCATCCGATTCCGCATCTGGCGCCGCACGATTCCAATTGCCTGGCAGCAGATGCGAGTGGTTCAGCCCACCAACCTTGCACTCAGCGTCTCCTTCGCCGCCTTCAACATCCTCTGGCGCGGACACGGTATCCTCAGGACGTACTCGTCCTTGGCGCGCTTCGCTCTCGTCTTCATCGCGTGCTACTTCATCACGACCTTCGCCGAGTTTTTGTGGCTCGTGGCGACCGGGCCGAAGTTCACGGGCTTCGAGTCGCCGACCGCGGTCGAAGGAGCGAATCCGGCCGAATACGTCGATCCCCTCGCAGCCGAGCTGAGCGCGCTCGCCCCCGCCGACCTTCGCGACGAAACGCTCGAGTTCGCGAAGGAGATGAAAACCTTCGAGGCTGGCACCGATCGGGAATTCGTCAACACGCTGGCGGGTGTGAAGCCGCTGGTGGTGGTGAGCGAGTCAGAGCGCGACGAGGTGCTCGATAGGCAGAGCGCGGAGTTGTTCGAGCACAATCTCCAGACCTGGCGCGCCTACCGTGAGAAGTTCTATCGCCCCGCGCGGGCTTTCCGCGACGAGCTGCGTAAAAGGCTTGGGATTCGGAATGTGAACAGCGAGCCGAGGATTCCGGCGCTGGATCGCGCGCTCCTCACCGGAGCGAAGCCGATCACGCAGGCAGCCGACTATCTCGCCGGACTAGCTCGCCGACTTAAGTAGGTCTTCGTCGGGCTCGATCAGGTCGTCAGCCTTGTCCTGCGCGTCGAGGCCCACGTTGATCTGAGAGAGCGCCTCGGGCGAGATGCCGTGTGTAGCCGACAGATCAAACTTCCGGCGCAAGTACTCCTCGAAGCTTATCCACTCTCCGTCGTACTCCACCGACCGCGTCCAGGCGCAGAGCGTGACCAGGTTTCTGTAGTGCTCGGCGCCGCGCGCCAGCACGATCAGGGCGATCATCGTCGCGGCGAGGGCACCGGCAAGGCCGAGCGAGACCATGTCGCCCGCGCGAAGCTCGCGAACCAGTGATTTCTGACGACCGCGCAGAAACGCGCCCTCCGCACCCGTCATCGTCTGCAGGCCCGAGCGGATCGCCGTCATGAGGCTGTCGCTGTGGGTGGTTCTAACGACAGCCGCAGCCGCGTCCCGGTGTCCTTCCCTCGCGAGCCTGATCGTGGAATCGAGCTCGACGAATTTGGCGCGAGACTGCGCTTCTACCTCGATCAGGCGTCTGAGCTGGCCGGGATTGTCGGCGAGAAGGGTTCGCAGATTCGCGACGCGGGCGCGAACGTCGTTTTTCGCGATTCCGTATGGCTGCAGAAACACCGCGTTGCCCGTCAGCACGAATCCGCGCTGGCTGGATTCAGCCTCGCTCATGCTCCCTTCCACCGTCGCCAGCTCGCGCTGGACTTCGAGGGTATGGCTGACCCATTCAAAGGATTCGACGGCTGCCGTTCCACCCTTCCATTCGAGGAGGAGGAGCGCACCCATGACGAGCGCCGTCGACGCCAGCCCGAAGGAAATGAGAATGCGTCTGCTATGGGGAAGCTTCATTTTTGTGACCTTGGTGCGCCTGGGCGGGGGGTGGCTGGACTGCCCCTATTAGACGATCCAGCAAGTAGGTGGGTATCCTCCGCCTCGGGTCGATTTGAGCGGCTTCGCGGCAACATTTGGTGGTGGTGGCGCTGCGCTGCAATGCGGTATCTTGAGGCCGTGCCAACGCCGGCTCCTCCGCGAAAAGAAGATCTTCCGCTGCACGAGGACGTGCGCTGGCTAGCGGGCGCTCTTGGTCGCGTGATCAGAAGGCTCGAAGGCGAAGAAGCGTTCCGGATCGTCGAGGAGCTGCGCGTCGCTACTCGCGCCCGCCGCCATGGTGACTCCGATGCTCCGGGCCTGGACGGGATCCTGCGCCAGATCGACCGATTCACTGTCGAGCAATGCGCCGTGGCGGCGCGGGCGTTTACGCTCTTTTTCCTGCTGATCAACACCGCCGAGCAGACCCACCGGGTTCGGCGCCGAAATGCGTATCTCGGCCGGGCGACGACCGATCCCCAGCCTGCCTCGGCCCGCTGGACGATGCGCCAGCTGCGAGGCCTTGGTGTAACCGCGGATAGAATCGAGAAGGCTATGCTCAACCTGAGCCTCCGGCCGGTTCTCACCGCGCATCCGACTGAATCGACGCGGCGCACTCTGCTCGGACTCCAGGCACGAGTTGCCGATGGGCTGCTCGCGCGCGAAGCCGCGCCGGCCGACTCGGTGAGATTGATCGAGCAGTCGCTCGAAGGCGAAGTGGAGCTGCTCTGGCTGACGAGCGAGGTGCGTCAGGACCGGCCGACCGTGCTCGACGAAGTCAGCACCGCCCTCTGGTATCTGGAAACGCGGTTATTGGAAGCGGGCGCGTACATGCACGCGACGCTGGCCCTCGCGTTCGAGGAGGAGTTCGCGCGATCCGCGGACACGTTCCGGCTGTCGGTACCGCTCCGCTTCGGTACGTGGGTGGGCGGTGACCGGGACGGCAATCCTTACGTCACCCCGGAAACCACAATCGCCACCGCCCGGCGCGCCAGCCACGTGATTCTCGGACGTTATCAGGAATCGCTGGAGGATCTCACGCGCCGTCTTTCTCTCTCGTCGGCCATTGCTCCGCCGGCGAAGGCGCTGCTCAAGTCGCTCGAGAAAGACAGAAAGATTCTGCCGGACGTGTGGAAGAAGAACGAGAAGAGAAACGCCGACGAGCCGTTGCGACTCAAGCTCAGTTTCATGGCGGCGCGGATCGATGCGACGCGACGACTGGTCGCATCGCGTGATGCCGGCCGCCCCAGGAAGGAGCCGGCCGCCTATCCCGACGCCGCCGCGTTTGAAAACGACCTGCAGCTGGTGCGCGAATCGCTGTTGAGAGCGGGCGCTGAGCAGGCATGTCGGGCGACCGTGGATCCGTTGTACGCTTCGGTGCGCGCGCACGGCTTCCACGGTTTCATGATGGACGTGCGAGATCACTCCGACGTTCACGCGGCCGCGGTTACCGAGCTGCTCTCGTCCGCGAAAGAACAGACGGATGGAAAACGGCTGCGCGCCGCGTTGACGAGCGGGCGTCGCACTTCTTCACGGAAACGGAAGCTGTCGGAGGAGACGCGGCGAGTCGTCGACACCTTCGACGCCGTCCGAACCGTCCAGGACGAGGCGGGCGAGGCGGCTGCCTGCACCTACATCGTCTCCATGACCCGCTCGGTGGACGATCTGCTGAGGGTGCTGTTCCTGGCGGGAGAGGCGGGGTTGGTGAGCCTGACCGGGAAGAAGCCCGTTTCCCGCATCGATGTCGTTCCTTTGTTCGAGACACTGGAGGATCTCGAGAACGCGCCAGAGATCATGCGCGCTTTGCTCAACGACGCCACCTACTCTCGCCAGCTCGCCGCGCGCGGCCGGAAGCAGGAGGTGATGATCGGCTACTCCGATTCCGGCAAGGACGCGGGAATGATCGCGGCATCGTGGGGACTCTATCGCGCCCAGGAATCCCTGTCGGCGGTGTTCGACGATGCCGGAATTCGACTTACGCTTTTCCACGGAAGGGGCGGCAGCGTCGGACGCGGTGGTGGCTCGCCTGTCTATCGCGCTCTGGCCGCGCTGCCGCCCGAGACCACGAGGGGTCGCATCAAGATCACCGAGCAGGGCGAGATCGTGTCGCAGCAGTTTGGCCTGCTCCCCGTCGCCGAGAGAACTCTGGAAGTCAACGCAGCCGGCGTGCTGCTCCAGGAATTCAGCGACTGGCGGAAGCGGGTCGGCGTCAAGGAAGTCGAAGATTTCCGCGACGTGATGGATCGGATGTCGGCCCGCTCGCGCGAAGTTTACCACCAGCTCGTCTACGACGATGACGCGCTCTTTCAGCTCTTTCGAATGGCCACTCCCATCGACGAGCTGGCCAACGCCCGCTTCGGCTCGCGCCCCGCATACCGTCCCGGCGCCAAGGCAGGCATCGAAGGCATCCGGGCGATTCCGTGGGGTTTTGGCTGGACGCAAATCCGCTTGATGCTCACTGGCTGGCTCGGCGTCGGCACGGCCCTTGGCGAGGAGGTAGCCACTCGCACTGGCCTTCGCCGGGTGCAGCGCATGGCCGAGAGCTGGCCGTTTGTCGACGATCTGCTGGCCAAGGCGGAGATGGTGTGCGCCAAGACCGACGTGGAGATCGCGCGCGAGTACGTCCGCCACCTCGGCGGCGACCGCAAGCTTCTGGATTCTCTGGTCGAAGAGTATCAGCGCGCGGTCGAAGCGCTGCTGCTGATCCGGGGACATCGCCAGCTGGTGGACGACACCCCCGTTCTGCAGTCGGCCATCGCGCTGAGAAATCCTTATGTCGATCCGTTGTCGCTGCTTCAGATATCGCTCTTGCGTCGCAAGCGAACGGGGGCGGGGAAGAACGAGCGCGAAAAGGAAGCGATCGATGACGCGCTGGCGACGACGCTCAGCGGGATTGCGCAGGGGTTGAGGAACACTGGCTGAAGACTGCAACCGCAACTGCTACTTGATCACAATCCCCTTCAGCTGCGGATCGATGGGCGGGTAGCGAAGATCGAGAGCCTCGAGAGTATCGGCGATCTTGCGCGCGATAAGGACGTCGCGCGCGTCCTCGTCATCCGCGGGAACGACGTACCACGGCGCCCACTCGGTGCTGCATTTCACGATCGCGTCGCGATAAGCTTCCGTGTACTCGTCCCACAGCTTGCGATCGTCCAGATCGCCGAGCCGGAATTTCCAGTTTTTCTTTCTATCGGTGAGCCGCTCAATGAGTCGCTGCTTCTGCTCGCCGCGCGAGATGTGGAGGAAGAATTTTAGGATCACCACCGAATTCTCGGTCAGCGTGCGCTCGAACTGATTGATCTGGTCGTAACGGGCCGACCAGACATTTTCCGCCATCGACTTGTGAACGCGCGGCACGATGACGTCTTCATAGTGCGAGCGGTTGAAGATGCCGATCATTCGGCGCTTGGGAACGCGCTTCTCAATGCGCCACAGAAAGTCGTGCTGAAGCTCCTCCTCGGTCGGGACCTTGAAGCTGGTGACCTCGCAGCCCATCGGGTTGACGCTGCGAAAGACTTTCTTGACCGTGCCATCTTTTCCGGAAGCGTCGCGGCCCTGTAGTACCACCAGAAGTCCGTACCGGGCGTCGGCGTAAAGCTTGGGCTGGAGCTTTTTGAGTCGCTTGGCCTGCTCCCTCGCCGCCTGTTTGAGGTCCTTGCCTTTGGGCAGGCCTGCCGGCCGCGCGGCGTCGGCGTCGCCGAGCTTGACCTGGCTGGCCTTGGAGATCGGCGTGAGAATTTCGGCGTCGAGATCGTTGCGTTTTCTCGGCATCCACAAGATTGAAGAGGGAGCGGTAGGCTAGCTACCTGGGAGCGACTCAGCCGTTCAATGCACAAGATGGTCCGCCGGGTTTGGGGTGGCGATCTAGACGCCGCCTTTACGATGGGCGTATGGCGCCTCTCCGCCCGGTCGCTACTATAGGGGAGGGAAAATCCAGGGAGAGAACCATGACTACCACCACCGAACCAACCACCACCACCGTCGCCGAGGAGCTCGTCTCGTTCTGTCGCGCCGGACGCAACGGGGACGCGATCAACTCGCTCTACTCGCCCGACATCGTCAGCATTGAATCGATGGGCAATGAGACGATGCCGCGCGAGTCGAAGGGAATTGACGCGATCCGCGGCAAGAACCAATGGTGGGCTGAGAACAACGAGGTTCACTCGGCTACCGTCGACGGACCGTTCATCGGCAACGACGACAAATTCGCGGTCTATTACAACTACGACGTCACCTTCAAGCCGACGGGCAAGCGGAACAACATGGAGGAGATGGCTCTGTACACCGTGAAGGACGGCAAGGTGGTTCGCGAACAGTTCTTCTACCGGACGGATTCCGCCTGACCGGCACCGCCACCCGCGCGAAGCCTTCCGCGCTCGCGGCCGAAGCGATTATCGCCAATGCGGCGTCGGTTGCCCCCGACGCCGCCTCCCTTCCACGCATCCCATCAGAATCCCAGCGCGCCGCCATCCAGGCGCCGCCGCACGCCCTGTTGGTGCTGGCTGGTCCTGGTGCCGG
>DASYIM010000009.1:0-5026 GCA_035997625.1 Gemmatimonadaceae bacterium | reverse complement strand
TAGCGCGCACCCCGCCCGTCGCCGAAATTATGGGCATGCGCTTCGCCGACGTCATCACGACCGCGCTCCAGCAGATCCGGGTCAACAAGCTGCGGTCATTTTTCACGCTCCTCGGGATCATCGTCTCGGTGGCCTTTCTGGTGGCCGTCGTGGCCATCATCTCGGGGATGAACGCGTACGTGAAGGAGAACCTGGCCAGCGCGCTCATCGGCGCCAACACCTTCCAGGTCAGGAGGACTCCGATTCGGATCGGACTCTTCGACGACGAAGAGTGGCGAAAGCTCCAGCGGCGCCCGCGCATCACCGAGTCGGACGCGGAAGCTGTGATGGCCGCGGTACCGGAAGCGGTGGCGGTCAGCATGCAGACGGGCTGGCCGGTTCCCATTGCCGACATAGTCTGGAGAGCCCGGACGCAGGCTGACGTCGCCGTCTTTGGCATCACTGCCCCGTTCCAGGTGGTCCAGGATTACGTTTTTGCCAGCGGCCGGCCGATCAGCGACATCGACGTGCGCGAGCACCACTCAGTGGCAGTCATTGGGGCGGACATCTCTGAAAAACTGTTCGAGAGCGTCGATCCCGTCGGGCAGGACATCCGGATCCTCGGCCAGCGCTTCACCGTGATTGGAACAATCGCCAAGAAAGGGCGCGTGCTCGGGCAGTCGTTCGACGGCTTCGTGCTGCTACCGCTGCCGAACCTGGAGATGCTCTTCGGACGGCGCAAGACGAACAACGTCTCGGTCAAAATGCCGAGCGCCGACTTGGTCCCCAGCGGAATGCAGCGGGCGGAGGAGGCTATGCGCGTCGCGCACCATCTCCGGCCGGCGGACGAGCCCGACTACTCTGTAGAAACTGCGGACGCGCTGGTCGAATTCTGGAAGAACCTGACGCGGATTCTCTTCTCGGTCATCCCCGCCATCGTCGCCATCGGCGTCGTCGTCGGCGGCATCGTCATCATGAACATCATGCTGATGTCGGTCACCGAGCGCACCCACGAAATCGGGGTGAGAAAGGCGCTGGGCGCGAAGCGCGGAGACATCCAGCGCCAGTTCCTCGTCGAGTCCATCGTGTTGGCGACCATTGGCGGGCTGTGCGGAGTCATCGCCGGGTGGGCGCTGGCAAGCCTCGTCAGTCTCGCATCGCCGCTCCCGGCACGGGTAAGCGTGTGGTCGGTAATGCTGGCCCTCGGGCTGGGCGCCGGAGTCGGAGTGCTCTTCGGGGTCTACCCGGCTTCCCGCGCGGCGCAACTCGATCCGATCGAGGCCTTGCGCGCAGAGTGATAGTCGCCGAACGCATTCGGAGCAACGTGCAGATCGCGGTGGACACCATCCGCGCCAACAAGCTGCGCTCCTCGCTCACAATTCTCGGAGTGGTCATCGGTGTGTCGACGGTCATGACGATGGCGGCCATCGTTCAGGGCATCCAGGACCAGATCGTCCGTACCATCGAGATCGCCGGCCCGACGACGTTCTATGTGGTAAAGGTTTTTTCGCAGACTCCCGTGAATCCGGATCGCCTACCCAAGTGGATCCGTGTCAGGCCGGACCTCGTTCAGGACGAAGCAGACAGGATCAAAAAGCTGCCGGAAGTGGGATACGCAGCGATATGGGCGCAGAACAACGGGCGCCTGTCGTACGAGGCACAGCGGACGCAGAACGTGCTGATCATGGGCGCCGACGATCGATATCAGGAGATCCAGGGCGGCGAGCTGCTGGAGGGCCGCTGGTTCACCCAGGCCGAGCTGTCATCGGGGGCGAGCGTGGCGGTGCTCGACGAAAAGGCAGCACGAAAGCTGTTCGGCCGGGAGTCCGTGCTCGACAAGCAGATAAGGATCAGCGGCCGCCCGGCGCGGGTGATCGGACTCTACGCGCAGCCCGACAACATCTTCTCTCCCCCCGGCCAGGACATCGGCGCGGTGGTGCCCTACCAGATGATGGACCACCAGTTCGCCATCGACAAAACGAACGCGTTGTACATCCCGGTCAAGCCCAGAAAGGGCGTGACGACGCAGCAGGCGCAGGAAGCAGTGACGATCGCGTTGCGTGAAATGAGACGGCTGCATCCGGCGGACAAGAACAACTTCGATCTCATCACCCAGGATCAGATTCTCGACACGTTCAACAAGATCACGGGCGTGTTCTTTCTCGTGATGATAGTTCTCTCGAGCGTCGGGCTTCTGGTGGGCGGCATCGGTGTGATGGCGATCATGATGGTCTCCGTCACCAGCCGCACCAGGGAAATCGGTATCCGCAAAGCGCTGGGCGCGACGAGAAGGGAAATTCTCTTTCAGTTTCTAGTCGAGGCGGCGACGCTCACCGGTTTTGGCGGAGCGCTGGGGATTCTGATCGGCCTCTTGTTCGGGCGTCTCGTGACGCTGGCGATGAAGATCGATGCGGGAGTACCGATTGGTCTCACGCTTGTGGCGGTAATGGTCTCGGTGAGCATCGGCATCATCTTTGGAATGTTGCCGGCTCAGCGCGCCGCGAAACTCGACCCGATCACGGCATTGCGGTACGAGTAGATTCTTCGCATGGAAAAAGTCGATGTACTGGCAGTCGGCGCCCACCCGGACGATATGGAGCTCATTTGTGGCGGGACGCTGATCCGGGCGCAGATGCTCGGACGGTCCACCGGCATTCTTGACCTGGCCGCTGGAGAGATGGCGAGTCGGGGGTCGCCAGAGCTTCGCGCCAAAGAAGCGGCGAAAGCAGCGAAGGTGATGGGTGTAGCAGTCCGCGAGAATCTCGGGCTGCCTGACGGAGGAATTCAGAACACACCGGAGACGCGGGCAAAGGTTGCCGTCGTCATCAGGCGACTCCAGCCGAAGATCGTGATCACCCATTCCCTGCACGGCCGCCATCCCGATCATCCGATCGTTGCCCAGCTGGTGCGCGATGCCTGCTTCGTGGCGGGACTCAAGAAGGTCGAGGCGAACGTACCGGTTCATCGTCCGCTCAAGGTCATTCACGCTCTATCGTTTCGAGAGGACAACCAGAAGCCGACCTTCGTTGTCGACATCAGCGAAGCTTTCGAGAAAAAGCTGGAGGCAATCGGCTGCTACGAATCGCAATTCGGTGATGCGGTGCAGGCGGGCGAGGTTTACCCGAATGGCGAGCCCTTGAACGATTTGATCCGTCACCACGCCGCGCATTATGGATCACTGATCCGCTGCCGGTACGGTGAGCCTTTCTACACCACCGAAACCATGCGCGTCGATGACGTCGGGACGCTCGAGGTGGCGACGTTTTGACCGAAAAAGCGCGCAAGCATGCGTCATCGGCGTCGAAGAAAACCTCGACCGCGGAAGTCACGTATCCTTCCTACCTCGCTCTCGACGAGCTCCTCAGTCTGCAGCGGCCGCGATCGGAGCCCGAGCACCCCGACGAGCTTCTCTTCATAATCGTCCATCAGGCGAGCGAGCTCTGGTTCAAGCTCATACTGCACGAGCTGGATGCCCTCATCCGGCTGCTCGAGGCGCGCGACACTCTCGGGGCGCTGACATCGGTGAAGCGCGTCAACGCGCTGGTTCATATCGTCACCGGCCAGCTCTCGGCGCTGGAGACGCTTCCGCCACAGCGATTCGCGCAGTTCCGCGGCTATCTGGGGACGTCGAGCGGATCACAAAGCGTGCAGTTCCGGGCGATAGAAGCAATGTCGGGGATGCGCGACCCACATTTCATGCAGGTCCTCAAAGCCCACGGTGAGATCGCACCACGAGTGAAGCAGGCGCTCGCCAAACCGACGCTTCAACAGCTGTTCGACGATCTGCTGAAAGCGCACGACGTTACGCTCGAGCAGATCTACGCCGAGCCGAACCAGCGACCCCTGCAGATGCTCGCCGAGAGCTTGCTGGAATACGAGCAGGGATTCAGCATGTGGCGATTCCTGCATGTCCAGCTCGTCGAGCGCATAATCGGTCCGGCCACGTCGGGGACCGGCGGCACGCTGGGGTCAAAGTACCTCCAGAAGACAATCTCGCAGCGCTTCTTCCCGAAATTGTGGGAAGTGCGGAGCAAATTCTTCAAGGGTTGAGCTAAATTTCAGCCATGGCAAACGACCCGGTCTACCTTGACCACGCCGCCACCACGCCGGTCCGCGAAGAGGTATTCGAGGCGATGAAGCCGTTCTACGGCCCCCGCTTCGGAAATCCCTCCAGCACCCACCGGTGGGGGCGCGAAGCGCGTGCGGCGCTGGACGAGGCCCGGGAACGAGTTGGCCGATGTCTAGGAGCACGGCCGGACGAGATCTGCTTCACATCAGGCGGTACTGAAGCCGACAACCTCGCCATTCTCGGCGCCTGGCGGGCGCTCAAGGCAAAGGGCAGGAAGGCTGTCGTCACCACTCCCATCGAGCACAAGGCCATACTTGGCGCTGTGCATCAGGCCGCTCAGGAAGGCGCTGACGAGCGCCTTCTCAGCATGACCACCGATGGAATTGTCGACTCGAAATCGTTCGACGAGCTGGTCGACGACGACGTCGCAGTGTGCTCGATGATGTGGGTCAACAACGAAATCGGTACGATTCAGCCGGTTCCGGACCTCGCGGCAAAGGCCAAGGCTCTCGGCGCGCTGTTTCACACCGACGCTGTCCAGGCGTTCGGGAAAATCCCGATCGACGCCCAGAAGCAGCAGTTCGATTTTCTTACCATCTCGGGCCACAAGTTCGGCGCGCCGAAGGGAATCGGAGCGCTGTTCATTCGGCGGGGCGTTCACCTCGAGCCGTTGATGCATGGTGGAACGCAGGACCGCGGACGCCGCCCGGGCACGGAGAACGTCGCGGCGGCCGTCGGGCTGGCCCGGGCGGCGGAGCTCGCTGTCGAGGAATGCGAAGCGCATTGCGCGAGGCTTGCCAGGCTGCGCGACAGACTCGAGGCCGGTATTCTCGCCAAGGTTCCCGATGCGGTCATTCACGGACGCGGCGCTCCACGGGCACCGCACGTCACCAACATCTCCGTGCCCGGCACCGACAGCGAGTCGCTGTTGATGGCGCTCGACCTGCGCGGCATCGCCGCCTCGGGCGGATCCGCGTG
>DASYIM010000008.1:0-4451 GCA_035997625.1 Gemmatimonadaceae bacterium | reverse complement strand
GACTCCCACTGTCTGGATCTCGTCGCTGAGTCCAAGCGGCTGGTCGTCACTCGAACCTTCTCCAAAGCATTTGGGCTCGCCGGTCTGCGTATTGGTTACGCCGTCGCCCCGGCCACGCTGGCGCGGGAAATCGAAAAGTCGCGTGGGCCATACAAGGTCAGCGGCCCCGGGGCACAGGCAGCAATCGCCGCGCTGACCGACGACAGGCAATGGGTCGATGAGCGAATCATGGAAGCACGCGCTGCGCGGGCCGAGCTGACCCGTGAGCTGCGCCGGCGCGGGCTGAACCCACTCTCATCGCAATCGAACTTCGTACTCGCTCCCGTGACAAGAGCGGCAGTCGTGTCCGCTGGCCTGCGTGAGCGTGGAGTAGCGGTCCGACCCTTTCCCGAGCTGAGGGGAATCGGTGACGCGATTCGCATCACCGTTGGACCAAGGCAAATGATGGAGAGATTTCTGACCGCGCTCGACGAGGTCCTCCAATGCGAGTGACGATCTTCGACTACGGTGCGGGAAATCTTCACTCGCTGGCCAAAGCGATTGGGCCGGCTGCAAGCGAGCTGAAGATTGAAGAAGACCCCATCGAAGCGGTCAACACCGATGTGCTACTGCTTCCCGGCGTCGGCGCGTTCGGCTCAGCGGCCGAGCGCATTCGCCCCGGTCTCGTCGAGATGCGGGAGGCGCTGCTCTCGGGTCTGCACTGCCTCGGCATCTGCCTCGGGATGCAGCTGCTCATGGACGCCAGCGAAGAGGGGCAGGGTGAGGGACTGGGCGTGGTAGCGGGCAACGTCACCAGGCTGAGGGCGACCCGTGTGCCGCAGATTGGCTGGAACGACGTCGCGCCCCAGGCTGATCCAATCTTCGACGATGCGCCCATCAGCATGGCGTATTTCGCCAACAGCTTCGTCTGTCAACCGGCCGACGAGTCTCGCGTGATCGCGTGGAGTACCCACGAGAACCATCGATTCCCGGCGGCGGTGAGACGCGGCAACGTCGTCGGAGTACAGTTCCACCCTGAGAAAAGCTCGGCGGCCGGAGTGGCGTTCATCCGATCCTTCATCGAGCAGGCTCGCCCATGATGGCGATTCCTGCTCTCGACCTGAGAGGCAAGGCGTGCGTGCAGCTGGTCGGCGGCTCCTATGAGTCGGAGAAGATTCGTCTCCACGATCCCGTCGCCGTAGCGATGGCGTGGCAGGAATGTGGCTTCCGGTCGCTACACCTGGTCGATCTCGATGCGGCGACCGGCCGCGGGTCGAACTCCGACATCGTAGAGAGCATCCTGCAACTGTCCGATCTGAGCATCCAGGTCGGCGGTGGAATTCAGAGCGCCGCGCAGATACGACGGGCACTGGAGGGCGGCGCATCGCGAGTGATCGTCGGCACCAGAGCGGTCCAAGACCAGCCGTGGCTCACCGAAGTCACATCACTCTTTCCGGGCGCGATCATCGTTGCCGCCGACGTGAGGGACAGGCAGGTGGTTACGCACGGCTGGACACGGACACAGCCAAAGCTGGTGCTCGACGCGATCGGAGACCTGAAAGGGCTGCCGCTGGCGGGCATTCTCGTCACGGCCGTCCATAGGGAGGGACTAATGGAGGGGGCGGACCTATCACTGATGGAGGATGTCGTGGCGGCGGCGGAATTTCCCGTTTACGCGGCAGGCGGAATCAGGGGTGTGAACGATCTGCGCGAGCTCGCCGAGCGCGGCATTTCTGCTGCGATTATCGGAATGGCACTCTACACCGGCGCCGTGGATGCTCGCGCGGTCGCCGCGGAGTTCATCGAATGACGACTGTCGAGAGGAAGACCAGAGAAACGAGAATCAGGCTCGAGCTCGATTTCGGCACGGGAGAGGCAAAGGTCGCCAGCGGAATCCCCTTTCTCGATCACATGATTGTAACGCTCGCCCGCTACTCGGCGCTCGACATCCAGCTCGAGGCAGCCGGTGATCTAAAGCATCACATCATCGAGGATGTGGCGATCGCGATGGGCAGAGCGGTGGCGGAAATTGCACCGGCCGGGGCGGCCCGTTACGGCGAACAGACGATTCCAATGGACGACGCTCTGGTTCAGGCGTGCATCGATCTCGGTGGGAGGCCCTTTTATCGTGGCCCACTGCCGAACGCTCTATATGATCACTGGATGCGATCTTTCAGCGATAACTCGAAGGCGACGCTGCACATCCGGGTCATTCGCGGCACTGATCGGCACCATGTCGTCGAGGCGGCGTTCAAGGCGCTCGGCATGTCGCTGCGTACTGCACTCACCGAAAGAGATGCGGTATTCAGCACCAAGGGCGCCGTCTCATTCGAGGGTCGCTGATGCTGACGCGCCGCCTGATAGTGTGTCTCGACGTCAAGGACGGACGCGTCGTGAAAGGAACCAACTTCGAGCACCTGCGGGATGTCGGGGATCCTTCAGCGATGGCGGTCCGGTACGAGTGCGAAGGAGCCGACGAGGTGGTGTTTCTCGACATCTCCGCGTCTACTGACGAGCGCGCGACGCTGCTCGAGGTGGTTCGTCGAACCGCCGAGCAGCTATTCGTTCCGTTGACCGTCGGTGGTGGGATCAGATCCACGAGTGACGTGATGCTGTGTCTTCGTTCGGGAGCCGACAAGGTGAGTATGAACTCGAGCGCAGTTGCGTGTCCACAACTCCTGACCGAAGCTGCCAGCCGGTTTGGGTCTCAGTGTGTGGTGGCGAGCATCGACGCGAAATGGTTGGAGAACCGATGGATCGTCTACACACACGGGGGCAGTCGACGTACCACGCTCGATGCGGTCGAATGGGCTGCTGAATGTGTGCGCCTGGGCGCCGGCGAGATTCTGCTGACAAGCATCGATCGCGATGGATCGCGTAGCGGCTATGATATCGAGCTGACGCGCGAGATTTCGCGGGCGGTAAACGTTCCGGTAATCGCGTCGGGCGGAGCCGCCGATGCCGCGAGCGTCGTCGCGGGAATCGTCGATGGCTGCGCCGATGCCGCGCTGGTGGCGGGGATTCTCCATGACGGGTTGACTACCATTCGCGACATCAAGGCGGAAATGGCTCGCGCCGGCATCCCGGTGCGGAACGCCGCATGAGCGAAGACCTAATGCTCGCGGTGGCCGAGCTGGCAAGCCTCGTCGGCAAGACTGCGCTCGGCTACTACGGCCGGGGCGTGGACGTCGAGGTCAAGGGCGATGGATCGCCGGTCACGGCGGCCGACCGCGCCGCGGAGACTGTCGCCCGCGAATGGATTGCCTCACACTTTCCGCTCGACGGAATCCTGGGCGAGGAATTCGGTGTGACGAGACCCGATGCCCGTCGCCGCTGGATAGTCGATCCGATCGACGGCACGCGCACCTTCATTCGCACGGTTCCGCTGTGGGGTACGCTCGTCGCCGTCGCCGAAGGACCGGAGATCCTGGCTGGTGCCGCCTGCTTTCCAGCCGTGAACGAAATTGTCGTCGCGGCAGTCGGTCAAGGTTGCTGGCACAACGGTTCGCGGTGCTTTGTGTCCAATGTTGCGGATCTCTCGAGCGCAGCGGTGATGGTGACCGACGATCGCTTCCGCGAAGACGAGCGTCGCACCAGGGCCTGGCGTGATCTTGCTTCCAGATGCGCCGTGGCTCGCAGTTGGGGTGACTGCTACGGATACCTGCTGGTGGCGACGGGTCGAGCCGAAGCAATGATCGATGACATCGTGTCACCGTGGGATGCTGCCGCGCTGATGCCGATCATCACCGAGGCAGGCGGATCGTTCACCGACTGGAAGGGCGAAGCAACCGCTTTCGGTGGAGACGTGATCGCCACCAACGGGCCGCTCTCTGTCCCGGTCCGGGAAATCCTCATCGGCAGGCGCAACGGGAGCCACGCGTGATCGACCTCGACGTGTTGAATTTCGAGAAGGGCGGCGGAACCGTAGTAGTCGTCACCCAAAACGCGACGACCGGCGCGGTCCTGATGGTCGCCAACGCCGATCGTGAAGCTCTCGAGCGCACCATCGAGTCGGGTGAAATGCATTACCGCTCGCGCACTCGCGGACTCTGGCGGAAGGGTGCGACGAGCGGCAACACGCAGCGCGTCGTCTCGCTCAGCGCCGATTGCGACGGCGATGCAGTTCTTGCCCGCGTCATCCCGAATGGGCCGGCTTGCCACCTCGAGGTGGAATCGTGCTTCGGGAAGACGGCTACGTCGGCCGACGCGTTGGCAGTTCTCGATAGCGTAATCGCACAGCGAGCGGCGGATCTCGTCAGAGCAAGCGGGAAGGGCGAAGACTCGCCGGGATCCTACACCCAGCGGCTTCTCGCCGACCGCAACCTACGCCTGAAGAAGATCGGCGAAGAATCCGCCGAGCTGGTACTCGCTTGCGCCGATGGTGACAAAGAGAGAGCGGTGAACGAAGCCGCCGACCTTGTCTACCACGCGCTGGTCGCCTTGAGGAGCACGGGGGCTTCGCTCGACGATTT
>DASYIM010000007.1:0-1633 GCA_035997625.1 Gemmatimonadaceae bacterium | reverse complement strand
TTCGATGCCACTCGGGTACCCCAACCGGCCGCCGTCGCGCAAAGCATCGAGACACTGCGTCAGCTCCTTGCCGCCGACGAAAGCGAGTACCGCATCGACACCGTCGGGGGCGAAGCGATTGGCCGCTGCCATGATGTCGCCGCGCCGGCCATCAACAGCATCATCGGCGCCCAGCCGGCGAACCAATTCCACGCCATCTGCACCCGAAGCCGTGGCGAGTACGCGAGCACCGCGCTGCTTCGCGAACTGGAGCGCGAGCATGCCCACGTTTCCGCTCGCGCCGTGGACGATCACGTTTTCTCCTTTGGCGATCTGGAGCGCCTCGACGCCCTGCAGCGCGGTGAGCCCGATAGTCGGAAGCGCTCCGGCGTGGATCGCATCGAGTCCATCCGGAATCAGCGCCACTCTACCCGCGGCCACCGCCACATACTCGGCGTAGAAGCCGCCCTTGGGATTCATGAAGCTGTATGAGTAGACGTAATCGCCGACAGCAAAGCGTTTCACCCGCGCGCCGACCGAAACGACGCGCCCCGCGCCGTCGGTTCCCGGAACCAATGGAAAGCGGTTCTTCCCTTCCGCCCAGGTTCCATCGCGCAAGTGAGCGTCCCAGATCCCGACACCAGCCGATTGCAGCGCGATGAGCACTTCCTGGGCGTTCGGTTGCGGCACCGGAAGCTCGTGTATCGTGAGGACCTCGGTACCACCGAAACGATCGAGCGCGGCGGCACGCATAGTCGCCGGAATTTTCGATGGACCGACTGACCGCGGCGCCGCACTGGGGAGAGTCATAGAGTGTTTAACCGTTCATTGCCAAACCGAAGCTTTCTTGGCCCAGGTGGTGTCCTGATACCTTTCCTTGAACGCCTTGGCCGTATTCTTCAGGAAGGCGTTGTTCTGCGACGCCTTGTACTGAGAGACGCCCGCCCAATAGAGCGCTTCCGGCGCGGCATCGGTATTCGGAAGCTTGTCGACGATCTCTCGAAATCTTCTCTCGGCCTCCTCCCACTGCTGCTGCGCGAACGCGATCTGAGCTCTGCCGAGCATCAGCTGCGCCAGAAAGTCGTCGTTGGGAAGAAATCCTTCGATTCGGTGACGCTCCACTCCGCCGGAATCCAGCTCGAGAATTGTCGGCGTCCATTGCGCGCCGTATTTCTCGCCGTACTTCTGGAAGAGCTGGGAATCGTCTTTCACGTGCACTCGCGCCGGAATGAAGTTCTCGTTGACGAACTTCACGACCCGCTCGTCCGGCCACACCTCGGCATCCAGCCGAGCACAGCCGCTTCACATTGGCGCGGCGCTGAAGTCGAGTAGAACCGGTTTCTTCTGCTGACTGGCTTCGGCGAGAACGTTATCGACGTCGTGGCGAAATTGTATTTCCATTTTCTGACTGAACCTCCCACAAGCCATCCCCTGCAAATGGCCGACCATTCGCGTCCGTAGATCAACCGACCGGAATAGGCGTTATTACGTCCATGGAAATCAAACGCGTGGGTTCGCAGCCGTCAGCGAAGGGCAACTCCGACTGGTTCACGGGCACGGTCCGTATCGATCCGCTTTTCCAGGCGCCTCAGCCCGCGCGGGCCGGTGGTGCAGCGGTGACATTCGAGCCTGGCGCCCGCACGGCCTGGCACAC
>DASYIM010000006.1:0-13887 GCA_035997625.1 Gemmatimonadaceae bacterium | reverse complement strand
TCGTCGCATCTGCAATTGATAGCGCTTCGGCGCTGTAGGTACCGACGACGCCGATCGACGGCATCCCCGCCGCCCGCGCAGCTTCCAGTCCAGCGGGCGCGTCTTCAATCACCAGACAGCGTTGCGGATCGACACCGAGTCTACGAGCGGCGGTGAGATAGCCCTCGGGATGTGGCTTACCGTTCTCGATCTCGTCGGCACAGACAAGAACCTTCGGCATCGGCAGACCGGTGTAGCGAATACGGATTGTGGCGACGGCGTGGATTCCCGAGGTGACGATCGCCCATCTCTCAGGCGGCAAACTCTCCAGCAACTCGCGCGCGCCCGGGATCTCGAAAACACCCTCGGTGTTGACCGATTCGCTCGCTTCCAGGGTGGCGACTTCATCCGTCTCGGCAAGGTGCGGCGCCACCAATCGCACCGTCTCGATCGTGCGGCGACCGTGCGCCATCTCGATGACATGTTCCGCGTTGAGTCCGTGCCTGCGAGCCCAACGCTCCCATGTTGCCTCCACCCGAGCCGCGGAATTCACGAGCACCCCGTCCAGGTCGAACAGGATCGCGTCACAATTCATGGCTGGCGACATCAGTGTACCTGATTCATACTTAGTTCGGTAATGGACGTTTGGACAAGCTTGATCAGGTAGGCATCATGACGACCGCCCCCCCAGAGTCGTTTTTTGGCCGACCGTTTCGATCGGCCGTGTTACCAGTTCCGCGCGCTTTAACGTCGGCAGTCCTTCTCGGGCTATCCTACTATATAGGCGCAAAGCTCGGCTTTGCCCTGACCCTCCGGCCGGTTCCGATCTCCACACTCTGGCCGCCCAATACAATACTGCTTGCTGCCCTGTTGCTGGCGCCAACCAGCTGGTGGTGGCTTCTGCTGCTGGCAGCGCTGCCGGCGCACCTGGCGGTCGAGCTGAACAGCGGGTTCCCGAAGGCTCTCGTAATTGGCTGGTACTTGAGCAACTGCAGTGAAGCGCTGATCGGCGCCAGCCTGGTGCGCGCGCTCGTCAGGCGGCAAGTGCGCTTCGATCGAGCCCGCGATGTCGGCATTTTCATTTTTTGCGCGGCGCTCGTCGCGACATTTTTCTCTTCGTTCATCGACGTCACCTTTGTCACTCTCGCCGGTGTGGGGGACGGAAGCTACTGGTTGCTCTGGCGCACGCGTTTTCTTTCCAACGCGCTGACGACGTTGACACTCGGCTCGCTGATACTCTCCTGGTCCAAAGGCACGCTGTCGGATATTCAGGCGGCGCGGGCGAGGCGATATGTCGAGGTGGGGATTCTCGCGGCGGGCCTCCTGGCGGTATCGCTATACGTTTTCAACGGACAGCATACCGGGCTCGGCAACACCGCGGTGTCGCTCTACGCACCGCTGCCATTTCTGCTATGGGGCGCGATCCGATTCGGACCGCGAGGCACGACAGCGTCGTTGTTCGCGATCACACTGCTCGCGATCTGGGGCGCGGTGCATGGGCGCGGCCCGTTTCTAACCAGCTCGCCCACCGAGAACGCGCTGGCGATTCAAGCCTTCCTGATCGTAATTGCCATTCCGTTTCTGATTCTCGCCGCGGTGATCGGTGAGCGCGAGCACGCCGAGCGCTTCTCCCGCGTGAATGAAGAACGGCTGAACCTGGCTCTGGATGCCGCCGAGATGGGAGCGTGGGAATGGCGTACCGCCGACGACAAGGTTACCTGGTCCGAAAAGTCGAAGGAGATCTTCGGAGGCCAGATCGCCGGCGAGCCGACACTTCAGGATTTTCTCAGCGTGGTGCATCCGGAGGATCGCGAGTCACTGGAGGCGAGCATTTATCGGGCGCTCGAGCAGGGAACCGCATACGAACGCGAGTTCCGGGTGCAGCGCCCGGACACTACCACTGCGTGGATTCTCGGCAAAGGCAAGGCTCTCTACAACAGCAACGCCCGGCCAATACGAATGCTTGGTGTCAACGTCGATATTACCGAGCGCAAGGCCGCCGACGAGCTGCGCCGGGAGGAGGCATCGCTGCGGGAGAGCGAGGAGCGACTCAGGGAACTGGCCGATGCGATGCCTTTGATAGTATGGACGGCGACACCCGATGGCCGGTTGGACTACTTCAACCGGCGGTGGTACGAGCTCACCGGATCGAGCGCGGATTCCGACAAGGCCGACTCTCCGCTGATGACCCACGCGGATGACCGGCAGGCCGTTCTCGATGCCTGGAACCTGGCCGTGGCCACTGAGACTCCCTGCGTAGTCGAGCATCGGATCCTCGATGCGAAGACAGGAGAATATCGCTGGCACCTGCGGCGTGCGCTGCCGATTCGCGGCAGCGACGGCTCGGTAATTAGATGGTACGGGTCCTGTACCGACATCCACGACCAGAAGGCGGTCGAGCAGGGTCTTCGCGAGTCAGGCCTCGACCTGGAGACCCGCGTCACCGAGCGCACAGCGGAATTGTCGGGCGCCATCGTCCAGCTGCTCAAGGAAATCGAAGATCGCGTCACGGCGGAACAGGCGCTCCGTGCATCAGAGGAACGGTTCGGGAAAGCATTTCACGGCAGTCCCGACGCGAGCGTGATCATGCGGCAGTCTGACTACCGCATCACCGAAGTCAACGAGAAATGGGAGGCGTTGTTCGGCTATTCCCGCGAAGAAGCAGTGGGTCGCACCGGCCACGAGCTCGGAATGATCGTGCATGAGGAAGAGCAGACCACTCGGCGAATCCTCGGCGCTGCCGGCGCGTTGCACGAGCACGAGTTGGAGGTTCGAAACAAATCAGGGAAAAACGTGCGAGTGGCACTTACCACCAACACCGTGGATGTAGCTGGCGAGCCCTGTTATATCGTCATCGTTCGCGATATTACCGAACGAAAGCGCAACGAGAACACTCTCCTGGAACAACAGCGTGAGCTGGCGCACCTGAGCCGGGTCTCCGCGCTGGGTGAGCTGTCCGGCGCTCTGGCGCACGAGCTCAATCAGCCGCTGGCCGCCATCCTCGCCAACGCCCGCGCCGCACAAAGAATGATCGCCCGGGATCAGCCCCACAGCACTGAGCTGAAGGAGATCCTGGAAGACATCGCCAGCGACGACCGTCGCGCCGGAGAAGTTATCTCGCGCCTGCGGGCCTTCATCAAGAAGAGCGATATCCAGCCCCGCCCGCTCCGGCTTTCCGACATCGTCAGCGAGGTTCTGAGGCTGGTCCACAGCGACCTGATCCAGCGGCGAATTTCGGTTGACTCTCAGGTGTCTCGATCGCTGCCACGAGTGATGGGAGACCGGGTACAGCTGCAGCAGGTTCTGCTCAACCTGATTCTGAACGCCAGTGACGCCATGGCGCACATGCCGCCGCACGATCGACAGCTGACGATTGGCGCCATCTGCAACTCCGACGGAGCAATAGAGCTTTCAGTGAGCGATCGCGGAGTGGGAGTCGGGCCGGAGCGGCTGGAGGAGATTTTCGAGCCCTTCGTAACCACGAAGGACAGTGGGCTCGGTCTTGGGCTGGCAATCTGCCGTTCGATTGTCTCGGCGCACGGAGGCCGGTTGTGGGCGGTTAACAACGCCGATCAGGGCGCGACCTTCGTGATGATGTTGAGCCCCGCGGACGCGGGCGTCAGGATCGAAGACTCGCTCGGTCTTCGGCCGCTTGGAGAAAGCATCAGCTCGACGGGTACGAGGTAACCGCCTTCAGGACTTCGAGCAGGCTGTAATCGTCGAACGGCTTTTCGAGAAATGCAGCGGCGCCCCCAGCGAGGGCGCTCTGTCGGGCGACTGGGTCATCCATCGCGCTGACGAAAATGATGGGAATCGATTTCTTCTGCGCCGCGAGGACAGACTGGAGCTCGAGCCCGCTCATCCCCTCGAGGTGTAGATCGAGGACGATGCAATCCGTCTCGACGCCTGTTCCAAGATATTCTTCGGCGGAGCTGAAACTGGAAGTGCGGTAGCCCCAGAGTCCAATCAATCGTCCCACCGCTCTCCGGAACGAAGCGTCATCATCCACCACGACGATCAGGGGTGGCGCCGTCCGCGCGTCTGATTTCGACATTGGCAGGTATAGATCCCTGACAATCACGTCATGCCGGCAATCAGATCACGCCAAGCCATTCTCGACCGTGCCCCCCCGTTTGTGGTTAGCAAGAGAGCTTAAACGGGGGCCTGCCGAAATTGGACTTTAGTGGAGGACGATGGATCTCGTTCTCTACCGATTTACTCGCCGATCACGCCAGTTGCGCCGTATCCTGGCGCGAATACGTGAAATCGCCTCCACGAGCCGGAGAAGCGGCCGGCGTCTCGAGCCGATCAGCGATCCGGACCAGATCGGCCACCGACTGCGCATGGAGCTTCCGCATCACGTTGGCGCGGTGAAGCTTCACCGTCCCTTCCTTGGTACCGAGGTGCGCGGCGATCTGCTTGTTGAGCATGCCCTTCACCACCAGCCAGAAGACCTGATTCTCGCGCGGCGTAAGAGCGATAAGCCGGTTCTCCAGCTCGCCGCGCACCTGCCGTGCCCGGCGGAGCTCCACGCTCTGAATAAGTCCCGCCGTTACTGCGCGGAGAAGCTGATCTTCGTCAAACGGTTTGAGCAGAAAGTCGGCGGCTCCCCCTTTCATGCCAACCACGCAGCTCTCCACGTCAGCAAAGCCCGTCATCAGAACTATCGGCATGGGGCGGCCGGATTCATTGATCGCCCGCTGGACATCGAGGCCCGTGAGAGTGGGCATCCTGATGTCGAGGATCAGGCAGCACGGAACGTCCGGCTCGGGTCGCTGCAGGAAGGCAGCGGCGGAGGAAAAAGCCTCGACGTTGTGCCCGGTGACGCGCAGCAGTCGCTCCAGGCTGCGTCGCAGAGAATCGTCGTCGTCGACGACGAAGACGATCGAATCGGCATCGCTCATTGCACCCTCACCTTCGATATGCGAAAACCCATTATGCAGCCTTGCGTTATGAACCGAAAGGGCAGGCTTTCCTAGCCCAAAGTCTAGTGTCTGGGGGCGCGTCGTTGGCACAGTCTCGTTTCCTATGCTCCAGATCGTCCTTCTTCTGATTACGGGCGCGGTTGTGCTGGCTGGGTTATGGGCCGCGCTGCGGACCTGCCGGGCCAAGTTCGAGGCAGAAGCGGAGCTGGCGTACCTCAGCGGGCGCCTCCTCGAGGTCCAGGAATCAGAGCGACGCAGAATTACCTCTGAGCTCCAGGAGGGAGCAGGTCAGCAGCTGGAGGTAGTCGCGCTCAACCTCGACGGACTCGAGAATCGACTTACCGGGTCGTCCAGCCAGCGCGCCGAGATCGTGCTGTTGGCCCGTCGCGTTCGTGGTATCGCCGACGACCTGCAGCATGTCAGGCGCGGAGTCCAAATCAGCCGGCTCCCTGAAAGCGAAACGGAACAGCGGGTCATGGACGCTTCACACCACGAGTTTGAGGATGTGGCCGAAGATGTCCTTCAACGGCATCGTCGTCGCCAGCACCGGCAGAAACGGTAGAGCCGCGGCGACGATCAACCGTCCGAGCTGGATGAGGCTCACCGGCACGAACTGCATCTGATTGACGTTGGAGGCGATTGAATAAAGGTCTGTCGTCGCGGAAAAGTCCGGCGATGCCATGGCCCTGTCATCCGCGATGCTTCCCACCTCGCGAAGCCAGCGACGCTCGAACCGTTGTCCGACCGCTGTTGCCAATGCGCCGTATTGAAACACACCCCGCGCCCGCTCGCGAATAAGGCGAGGGCTGAGAAATAAAAGGGGGGCGGTAAAAAGCAGCACCTCGGCAATCAATGTGCCGCCCATGTCGTAGCGAAATTCGTTGAGGCTCCGACCGCCACGCAGGATTTCCTGGGCGACGGCTCCGGCGAGTGGTACCGCCAGGGCGAAGGCGGGAAGGAGAAATACGCGGAGCGATCCTCCCATGAAGCCGAGTCCCGCTGCGCGGTCGGGGTGCGCCGGATTCAGGTTCAGCTCCAGGCGGCTCACGCCGTACAGAAAGCGCCCCCACATTGCGATGCGCCACAGCCACGCAATCTGCACAACGGTGAACAGCGGCTGGCTTATGAACGCGCGCCACAAACCGGCGAGCGACAGCTGGTGCGAGGATGAGATGGGGTCCACCCAGGTCGGGGCGTCTCCGGCGTAGATCGGAAGCGGCTGCGCCACCGTCAACACGTACGCCAGAGCGATGATGGTGATATCGGTCACCGGCGAGGCGAGGAGGCGGCGGGTGGAGTCCAGCAACGCCTGGTACTGCGGGCGGCTTGCATCCGCGACCAGGTTTGCCTCACCAATATGGTTGGCGATGTCGGCGAGGCCGGGCAAGCAAACCGATTCTGCCAGAACGAGCAATGGAAGAGCAACCAGATATCGTGCGTGGGCGGCGATGTCGAGCCACATCGATTCCTGCGGCGTTGGACCAACACCGAGCCCCTGCGCCGCGGACAACACGATCAATGGAAGCCAGGCGATGAGCGCTACCAGCGCCGCCCGTCTCCCGGCGTGCGGAGCCTCGGCCCCGATCAGTCCAATAGAACGCTGAACGCGGGTATATGGCCCCGCGTCGAAGGGATCGGCCCGCTGTTGCAAATTCCCCCGCCAAAGATGTCGTGGGGATAGATACGGGAACCCCTCGCTGGTGATACCTCGACTTTGTGCCAGTCGAACACTGCCTGAAGGTACAGTTTCAGGCGTGGCGGCCTCTCTCTAACCTCTACCTGTTGCAATCACCGTTACCAGGACCGGGAGACGAGTATGCGGAACAGTTTCAGAAATCATCATGTGGTAGCGCTCACGCTTTTACTCGCCGCCTGTTCGGGGAATACGTCGGTGGTGAACTCCTGGAAGGATCCCGCCATCGCGATGCACCAGTACAAGAAAACCCTTGTGCTCTTCATCAGCAACGAGAGCAACACCCGCCGTGCGGCCGAAGATCAGATGGCTCGCAGAATACCGGGCGGCGTCGCCGCATATACGATCATCCCAGACTCGATTCTGAAAGACACTCCAGCCGCAAAGGCCTTCGTCGAGGCGCAGGGCTTCGACGCCGCGGTGATCATGCGCCCGGTCGCCGTGGAAAAGGAGACGAACTACGTGCCGGGCGCGACGTACGCCGTTCCCGCCGGCTACAGGTCAGCGTGGGGCTACTACGGCTCCGGCTGGGGGTACGCGAGCGATCCAGGCCATTACACGCAGGACAAGGTCGTGTACATCGAGACCAATCTGTATTCTCTCAAGGACGACAAGCTCGTTTGGTCCAGCCGCAGCAAATCGTACAATCCCGACAACATGGCCAAGCTGGTTGACGAGATCGTCGATCAGAACATCGCGGAGATGAGAAAGCAGGGAGCACTGCCTCCGGGATAATCGGCCGTTGGCGGACGACGCCTCCACCGAGCTTTCGCGGCGACGCACCGGCATGTCGTTCCAGCGGACGCGCATGAGCGCGGACCGCACCCTCATGTCGGTGATCCGTACCGCGATTTCTCTGATCGGGTTCGGGTTCACCATCTTCCAGTTTTTTCAGAAGATGAAAGACGCCAACGTCATCGCGAGGGCGAACGCGCCCCGCAATTTCGGGCTCGCGCTTGTCTTTCTCGGGATCGGGATGCTGGTGCTCGGAATCATCTATCACCTGCTGTTCATGACCAGCCTGCGCAAAACGCGCGAAGAAATGAAAGCAGAGGGGCTGATTCACGGCGAAAGCACCTTTCCGCCCTCGCTCACACTGGTAACGGCGCTCCTGCTCCTGGTGATCGGAATCGGGGCCGTCATCAGCATGATCTGAGGTGGCCACAGGAGCGACGATGCGGGCTCAAATACGACTAGCCTAAAGGCCAATATCAGCAGGCAAATCGCCCTCGCATACTAGCCTCCTATGGCCATCAGTGTGAGAGAACCGAGTCCACTCGACGCATCCTGGGAACCACTACGCGTCATACCTTTTCCGAACATGGCGTGGATTCCAGGCGGCACGTTCCGCATGGGCTCCGACAACCACTACATCGAAGAGCGCCCAGCGCACAAAGTGACAGTCGACGGATTCTGGATCGACAAGTGCCCCGTCACCAACGAGCGCTTCGCGAAATTCATCGCGGACACCGGCCACGTTACGTTCGCCGAGATTCCGCCAAATCCAGCCGACTATCCCGGCGCGCTGCCGCACATGCTTTACGCAGGAAGCCTGGTCTTTCATAGACCAACCGGCCCGGTGGACCGGGGGGATATCGGCAATTGGTGGAGCTACGATCGCGGCGCCGACTGGCGACATCCGTACGGCGCCAACAGCTCGATCGACGGCCTCGACCGCCACCCTGTAGTTCACGTCACGTTCGCCGATGCGGAAGCGTTCGCGCGCTGGGAAGGGAAGCAGCTTCCAACTGAAGCGGAGTGGGAGTTCGCCGCACGAGGTGGCCTCGAAGGAATGCCTTACGCATGGGGGCATGAGTTCATGCCTGGCAATCGACCGATGGCGAACACCTGGCAAGGTGAGTTTCCCGGCCAGAACCTCGTGGAGGACGGGTACGAGGGTTCGTCACCGGTCGACGCCTTTCCCGCCAACGGCTACGGTCTGCACGACATGATCGGCAATGTCTGGGAGTGGACGACAGACTGGTTCGTCGCCCGACATCCTGCTGACGCAGCGAAAGCGTGTTGCGTTCCGGCGAATCCGCGCGGAGGGAAAGAGGCCGAGAGCTTCGATCCCTGTCAGCCCGAGATCAAAATTCCGCGCAAGGTTCTCAAAGGCGGGTCGCATCTCTGCGCGCCCAACTACTGTCGCCGGTACAGGCCGGCGGCGCGATTCCCGGAGCCGGTCGACACATCGACGTGTCACGTCGGGTTTCGCTGCATCGTGCGTCAACCATCGCAGTGATCTGCCGCCGCAGGATGCGGTAATCAGGAAGCAGAAGCCATGAGCCTCGCCAAACTGCTGCCGCTGGCTATAGAAGCCGCGCTGATGCTGATGGTCTTGAGCCTTGGACTCAAGGCAACTTTTGCGGATCTCTTTTACCTGTTTCGCCGGCCCGGTCAGTTGATGCGGGCGTTGCTGTCGATGGATGTGATCGTTCCGCTCATTGCCGTCTTGCTGGCCTCGAGGTTTGCCCGCGAGGCGCCAGTCAAGATTGCGCTCGTCACGCTGGCGCTGGCGCCGTTGCCGGCGACGTTCCCGAAAAAAGCTCTCAAGGCGGGGTGCAAGGTCTCTTACACCGTCGGCCTGATGGCCGCGATCACTCTGGTCGCCATCGTCTTCATCCCAATCGCTCTCGAATTGATCAGCAGGACGTTTGGTATCACCGTGCAGATGTCCGCCGCGGCAATCTGGCAGCTGGTGTTCGTGTCGTTGCTGGTGCCGCTGGTGGCCGGCGTACTGATCCACCATATGGCTGCGGCTTTTGCGGATCGAGTGGCCAAGCCGGTCGCGCGGACCGCGGACATTGTTCTGATCGCCGCGGGGATTCCGATAGCGATCCGCGTATTGCCGGCCTTATGGTCTCTGGTTGGGGATGGAACCGTGGTCGTGCTGCTGATCTTTGCGCTGCTGGCATTGGCGTCGGGTCACCTGCTCGGCGGGCCCGATCCGGAGGATCGGACGGTGCTGGCACTCTCGAGCAGCTTCAGGCATCCCGGAATCGCTCTGGCCATCGCCCACGCCAACTTCCCCGATCAGAAGCTGGCTCCGGCGGCGGTGATCATGTATGTGGCTCTCAGCGGCATCGCGGCAAAGCCTTATCTGTTGTGGCTCGGTCGCCGCCAGAAAAGGGACGCGGGTGTGATGTCAGTGCCTGACGCGAGCCCGTAGTGCCGCTTCGATCTCGGTGCTCTTACGCGACACTGGCGACGGCATTCTTCGTCGCGGTGCTGTTCTCCTCCGGACTCGCCCGGGTCGCTCACGCCCAGTTGAAGGGCCATTACGTGCCCGGGTTCACCGGACTCGAGAACGGGACGCAGGCACCGCCGGGAATCACCTTCGCTCTGCCCGTTTATTTCTATACGACGGACCAGATCAAGGATGACAACGGCAATTCAATCGGGGCGCATCCCCGCACCAACGTCACTTTCACCGGACCAGCAATTGCCTGGGTGACCCATTTCAAGTTATTGGGCGCCAATTTCGGCGGCGCGGTGGTGCCGCTCGCGTTCATCAAGTCCCGCATCGAAGGCCCCTCCTTGGATGTCCCCGGTTCGTTCGCCTTCACCGACATCGAGATAGAGCCCGTCCAGCTTGGCTGGGTGACGAAGCACGCAGACTTCGTGTTCGACTACGGTCTCTTCATTCCCACCGGCAAATGGGAGAATGGAGGCAGCGATAACTCGGGTCTCGGGATGTGGTCGAATCTGTTCCAGGCGGGGACCACCATCCATCTCGACAACGAGCACAAATGGTCGTTCTCGACGCTGGGTAGCTACGAGATTCACTCCAGGAAGAAGAGCGCCGACATCACCGTCGGTGACATCCTGACAATAGAGAGCGGCCTCGGCAGGGCGTTCTACAAGATTGGACGAGTCGGGGGGAAACCGTTTCCTGTGCGGATTATCAATCTCGGTGTCGTCTCTTACGAGCAGTTCAAAGTAACCGGTGACAAGGCGGGCTTACTCACGCCGCTTCTGTCAGGCGTGAAGGATCGTGTCTTCGCCGCGGGCCTGGAGGGAAACGTCATCTTGCCGTTGTCGAAGTGGGTTTTTGATTTGCGGGCGGAACCCGAGTTCGGCGCCCGAAACCGCACACAAGGATGGACGTTCCTGCTGACTACGGCCTACATCATCTAACAACGGCGGGTGGAGCAGCATAGCGGCGACTAACAGAGCGAAAACAGAATCGACTCAGAAAAGGGAGTGTACCATGGCGGCGAACAATTCAATTCCGCGCGAAGTCCTACCGATTCCAGATCGGAAGCCCGTTACCCTGACGACGTACGATGCGAAGGATCCCGACACGAAGTTTCCGCCGATCATTCCGCTTCGACCACCAAAGGGGGCGCCGAACGTACTAATAGTCCTACTCGATGATGTCGGCTTTGGCGCATCGAGCGCGTTCGGTGGACCGTGCCTGACGCCGACAGCGGAGCGACTGGCGAGCGAAGGTCTCAAGTACAACCGCTTCCACACCACGGCCCTTTGTTCGCCCACACGCGCGGCGATGCTCTCAGGTCGCAATCACCACGCGGTTGGAATGGGCGGCATCACCGAGATCGCCACCTCGGCGCCGGGATACAACTCGCTGCGACCGAACACCTGCGCGCCGCTCGCTGAGGTACTCACACTGAACGGTTACTCGACGGCGCAGTTCGGAAAGTGCCACGAGGTACCGGTGTTCGAATCGACACCCATCGGCCCTTTCAGTCACTGGCCCACGGGATCCGGTTTCGAGCACTTCTACGGATTTATCGGCGGAGAAACCAATCAGTGGTTCCCCGCACTCTACGATGGGACTTCGCCAGTCGAGCCAGAAAAAACTCCGGATGAAGGTTATCACCTGATGGAGGACCTCGCCGACAAGGCGATCGCGTGGATGCGTGAGCAGAAGGCGATCGCGCCCGACAAACCTTTCTTCGTCTATTTCGCGCCGGGCGCGACACACGCGCCACACCATGTGCCGAAGGACTGGATCGCGAAGTACAAGGGCCGCTTCGACAAGGGCTGGGACGTCATACGCGAAGAGACTTTCGATCGGCAGAAAAAACTCGGCGTCATCCCGGCCGACTGTGAGCTGACACCACGGCCTGAGGAGATTCCATCGTGGTTGAAGACCGACGAGCGCCTGCGTCCGGTGCTGGCGCGGGAGATGGAGATCTACGCCGGCTTCCTGTCATATGCCGACCACCATGTCGGACGCATCATCGACTCGTTGGGTGACATCGGTGTCCTCGACGACACGTTGGTCTATTACATCATCGGTGACAACGGCGCATCAGCCGAAGGCTCGCTGGTCGGAACATTCAACGAGCAGGCGGGTGCCGAAGCGCCCGACCTCGTCACGCCGGAGTTCATCATCGAGCGCATGGAGGACCTCGGCAGCCCGCGCGCCAACAACCACTACGCAGTCGGCTGGGCGCACGCGATGGACACGCCTTATCAGTGGACAAAACAGGTTGCGTCGCACTTCGGTGGAACGCGCAATGGCACCATCGTCCGTTGGCCGACGGGGATCAAAGCCAAAGGAGAGATCCGCTCTCAATTCCACCATGTGATCGATGTCGCGCCGACCGTTCTCGAAGCGGCCGGCCTGCCGGCGCCGACGCTGGTGAACGGTGTCCTGCAGGAGCCGCTGCATGGGGTAAGCATGCTGTACTCCTTCGACGACGCCAAGGCCGCGGACAGACACGAGACACAGTACTTCGAGATGCTGTGCAACCGTGGCATCTATCACAAAGGCTGGACCGCGGTCACACGACATGGAAATCTGCCGTGGGTCGTCATAGGCGCACAGCCACCGCTCAGTGAGGACGTCTGGGAGCTGTACGATACGACGAAGGATTGGTCGCAGTCGCACGACCTGGCCAAGGAGATGCCGGCGAAGGTCGCCGAGCTGCAGCGACTGTTCGAGCTCGAGGCGTCGAAGTACAACGTGTTCCCGCTCGACGACCGCAAGGCGGAGCGGTCGAACGCCGACATTGCCGGGCGGCCGAAGGTCGTGTATGGCAACACCCAGCTGTTCTTCCCCGGGATGCGCCGGATGCAGGAGAACTCCGTCATCAACACCAAGAACAAATCTCACTCAGTCACCGCCGAGCTCGAGATTCCGGAGTCGGGCGCCCGCGGTGTGATTATCGCGCAAGGCGGCAATTTCGGCGGCTGGAGTCTCTATGTGCTCGACGGCAAGCTCAAATATTTCTACAACTTCGTCGCGATGCGGCACTACGAGGTGACGGCTGACTCGAAGCTTCCCTCCGGCACGCACCAAGTGCGGATGGAGTTCAAGTACGACGGTGGCGGCCTTGGCAAAGGTGCGGAAATCACGTTGTACGCCGATGGGAAGGGCGTCGGCAAAGGACGTGTCGAGCGCACACACGGATACATCTTCTCGATGGACGAGACGACGGAGATCGGCTGCGACAAGGGCGAGCCTGTCTCCACCGACTACGGTCCGCGCGACAACGAGTTCAACGGCAAGGTGAAGTGGGTGCAGATCGACATCGATGCCGCAGCCAAGGACGTCGATCACATGATCGGCGCCGAGGAACGATTCCAACTCGCAGTGGCGCGGCAATAAGTCGCGCATTCTGAATTATTTGCACGTGGAGGAGCTGCAGTATGACTACAAGCAAAGGGAGTAACGGAAAGGCGGGCCACGACGGGAACGGCAACGGCCATCGCGACGCCACGCTGGTGTCAGACATTCTGCCGCTGCCTGAGCCTCGCTTTCAGGGACGCATCGGCAGCACGTACGTCGACTCTGAAGCCGATATTATCTCGCTGCCGACGCCGCCGGCCGGCGCGCCCAACATTCTGCTCGTTCTGCTCGACGACGTCGGGTTCGGTCAGACCAGCACATTCGGCGGACCGGCCAACACTCCAACTCTGCAGCGACTTGCCGACGAAGGACTGCGCTACAACCGCTTCCATACGACCGCGCTCTGTTCTCCGACGCGCGCCGCGATACTATCGGGTCGCAATCACCACTCCGTTCACAGCGGTGTCATCACGGAGATGTCGACCGGCTTCCCGGGGTACGACGGCTCGTGGCCGCGGGAAGCGGCGTGTGTGGCCGAGATTCTCCGCGGCAACCAGTACAGCACGGCCGCCTTCGGCAAATGGCACAACACACCAGACCACGAGCTTGGCGCCGCTGGTCCGTTCGATCGCTGGCCCGTTGGAAAAGGATTCGACTACTGGTACGGATTCCAGGGTGGAGAGGCGAGCCAGTGGAACACGCCGCTCTACGAGAACACCGCGCCCATCGAGCCGCCGCACGACAACCCG
>DASYIM010000005.1:0-2720 GCA_035997625.1 Gemmatimonadaceae bacterium | reverse complement strand
CGCCAGGCTGTGCACCTTGCAATTGGCATCGACGACTCCCTGCTTCGGATCCGACGACATGCGCGTCGTTCCCATGTGGTGCCAGCCGCCGCTGATGAAGCTCGGCCACGTCTTATCATCGCTCAGCAACCAATCCTTGATCTGTACGCGACCGGTTCCTGTGCGACCCATCTCGCGACCGAGCAGCTGATAGAAAGTGCGCATCGAGCGCTTGTCGAGATCGGTCACGCGCCAATCGAGTTTTGCGCGCGGTACTCCGAGCGCATCCTTCTCCGTGCTCAGCGTGATGCGCGAATCAGGATTGGGCGCCTGCTCCTGTCTCGTCGTCAGGTGATAGAACCGCGGTGGACCCTTTTCCCGCGGCGCGGTCGCGGCTACCGCCGTGGCGATGGGCGGCGGCCCCTTCCTGCCGCCTTTCTGCCAGGCTCTCATGGCGTTCATCATTACGGTGTCGATGAACTGGAATGTGCTCTTTACCTCGTCCCCGTAATTCCCCGCCTCGACCGACGCCGTGCCGTGAAGGATGCGATGCTCGCGCTGCGCCGCGGGCGTGATCGCGAGCTCACCCCTCGGCGGCCCGCCCAGGCCGGCCATCTCGTAGAGCCCGGTCTTCGTCGTCTCCGGTTTGGCCAGCGCCAGCTCGCCGCTCGGCATCTCGAAGTGCTCCATGAAGAATCGGCCGACGAGATCGTTCTCGTTGGCGAGACCCGTTTTCGCCTGGTGATTGGACGCGAGCAGAAGACGGGCATTCTGGATGGTGTGACACGATAGCACGAAACGCTTTGCCGCGGCGCGCAGCTCCTTTCCATCAAAGCCTCGTATCCGTACCGCCTGCACCGCGGTCAAACCATCGTTGGCGAGAACCTCGACGACGTTGGCGTGGGTGTAGAGATGGATGTTGGGGGCGTTGACGATCTCGTCCCGGTATTTCGTGCCGAACCGAGTAGGCGGACTGAACTGCCACATCTTCGTCGAGAACGACTCCGAGTCGCTCAGTAACGGGACGCGATTCGCGTCACCGTTTTTCCAATCGGCAGCTTCGTACTTGTAGGCGCCGAGCTCGAGAACCTTTTGGGCGCGGGCATAGAACGGATCGAGATCTTCGCGACGAATCGGCCAGCCGCTGTACGGCACCCAGTCGCGCTTCTCGAAGTCGATGGCATCGTATGTCGAGCAGAAACCGGCCCAGTGATTGGTGGTGCCGCCGAAGTAATGCAGCGCCGCTGCCTGGAGCGGGAAGTACGGCTGTCCGACTATCTCACCGCGATAGAGATCCTGCATCTGCTGCTCGAACTCGAAGCCGCCGCCTTCTAGCAGCAGAATTTTGAGCGGCGTGTTGACGAGCTCGCGGGCGATGGTGATGCCGGCCGCGCCGGCGCCGACGATGCAGAGATCGCCTTCGAGTATGGTCCCGCTTGGAAGCGTCCTCGCGTCGATGTGCAAATGAGCTCCTTAGAGCCTAGACTGAAGCCACAAGCGAGAACAAAGCGCACTGCCTGGCTTCTGTCAGCGACAACACCCAACCATCGATATCGACGGTACGGCCGGCAGCGAAATCGTCGCGCACCTGTTGGTCGATGGAGCCGCCACCGATCCACGAAATGCCGAGTGGGTGACTCTGCGCGCTCGAGATCGCGCTACGCAACGCACTGGATGTGTTCTCGCGCGGCGTTGCGTTGCGGTAATGGGTCCCGAGCTGGCGCACTTTCTCCGGCCCGAGCATTCCGAGCAACGCTGGTCGATCGAGGGAAGTGTCGCTGCGATCTTCACCTCGTTCGCAAGCTGTAGCTGTCACGGTCGCGAACACGCCGAGCGAAGTGAGCTGGAGGAAACGCCGCCTATCGAGATTCATTCGCCTGATCTCGTTGAGATTGCCGAAGCTGAGTTAGCATCCGTTGAGCCTCCGATCAATAGCACTTTTGGTGGAAAGATCGATCTTTACTTTCTCGTAGGGTTGTTCTAGGTTGTCAACATGAACCGCACCTGGTTTAGCGCGACTTATTACTTCGGCATCTTCGGTTACAACCGATGGGGGCCCCGGTCGCGCGTGCGGTACTAAGCATCAAAACGCAGTCAGACTACGGGCCTCCGCAATCGCGGGGGCTTTTTTGTTTGCCGGCCCCGCACGTCAGAGACCTCCGTCCTCACTCTCCACACCGGGCAGCCATGCTAAGATCCGAGTCGATCCACGCGAAGACAGCACCACCTCAGCTCAGTGGTGGATTTCCCGCCCGCGATGGATCGCGCCCCTATCGACTCGCCGCGCATGCTACCGCGGCGGGGGCGGGCGCGTCGACGCGTCCGGTGCGAGTGACCGATAGCGTGACGATCGGTGGCGCGGCGATCACAGTGATCGCCGGACCCTGCTCCGTTGAGAACGCCGACATGATCGTCAGAGTCGCGCGCGAGGTGAAGGCCATGGGAGCGGTGATGCTTCGCGGTGGCGCGTTCAAGCCGCGAACTTCTCCCTACTCTTTCAACGGGCTGGGCGAGAGCGCGCTGCAATTCCTGGAATGGGCGCGGACGGAGACCGCTTTGCCGATCGTTACCGAGGCCATGGACACGCGGCAGGTGGAGCGCGTCGCGCGAACCGCCGACATGGTTCAGGTCGGCGCGCGCAACATGCAGAACTTTTCCCTGCTGGAGGAAGTGGGCAGGTGCGGGCGTCCCGTCCTGCTCAAGCGCGGACTGTCGGCGACGATCACCGATCTGCTCCTCGC
>DASYIM010000004.1:0-3437 GCA_035997625.1 Gemmatimonadaceae bacterium | reverse complement strand
CCGAACACGGCATCACCTGGCGCATACGCCGCGACATCACTGCCAATCTGTTCGACCACCCCTGAAAACTCATGACCAGGTATCCACGGCAGGTCGATCGGGAGTATCTGTCTGACCTTCCCGGAGGCCTTCACGAGATCGATGTGATTGACGGCGGTGCTCTTGACCTTTACCAGGATCTCGTCGCGTGAGATCGGCGGCGCCGGTACCTCGTTGAACACCAACGGCCCACCGTATTCCAGTACTCTGACGGCTTTCATGCGCGCTCTCCCTGAGTCTGCCGACGTGCCCAGTCGGGGAGCTTCGTGAGCGAGCGGCCGAACTCACGTTCGAGGCCGGCGATGTCGGCGCTGTAGCCGACGCGGTCGAACCACTCCAGCATCAACGCCGTATCCTTGCTGTACTGGCGGACCGGCTCGATTGGCGTCTGCGCGAACGCAACCGGCCGACCCAACGCCTCTGTCAGGATCGCGGCCGTCTCTGGCATCGTCCGTACATCGCCGGCGAGATCGATCTCCCGGCCGTTCAAAGAGGCGGCGTCGATGAACGCGCGCGCTCCGAACCAGCCGATGTCGTCCAGCGCAATCATTTGCAGCTTCGTGCCTGGCTCGATCGCCCAAGCCAATGTAGAGCCCTGCAGGCTAAAGGGCGCCAGCAGGTTCTCCATGAAGAACACCGGACGCAGGATCACATGCGAGGGGAAGCGGAGGGCGCGGACGGCGTCCTCGATGCGCGACTTGCTGTCGAAATGAGGGACGCCCGTCCGCTTGTGCGCCGATCCAACGGATGTGTAGACGTAGTGTTCGACGCCGACCTCGCGCGCCAGCGTCGCAAGACGCTTGCCCTGCGCCTCTTCCCGCTCGACGCCCGCCTGCAGCGGGTTCTGCACGCCGAAGACGCCCCACGCGCCGGCCAACGCTTGGCGCAGCGTTGCCTCGTCATCAAGATCGCCCTTGACGAGGTCGACGCCCTGGTGCGTCAGGGCTGCGGCCCGGTCGCTGTTCGGCGTGCGCGTCAGGCCGCGCAGATGGAATCCCTTTCCCTGCAGCGTCCGCGCCACCGCGCCGCCCTGATTGCCCGTCACTCCGGTGATGAGAATGGTTTTCATGAGAATCCCTACGCGCGCTGCGCTTCGTTGGCGAGCTCCCACGCCAGTACGGTCCCGGACGCTCCGGCATGGTCGAACAAGATCTCGGCGACGGCTCCGAGGCTTTTGGTCCGCGCCCAATCGCGCTGCAGTTCTCCGGCCATGGCAAGCCACGTGATCGGCTGGGCCCCGGCGGCGACAAGCCGACGGATGGCCATGTCATGGGCTTCGGGAGTGACGCCGCCCGACGCGTCGGTGACGGCGTACACGTCGTACCCGTCGCCCATGGCGTGGATGGCGGGTTGCGCCAGACACATCTCCGACCAGAGTGCCGCGATGACCAGTTTCTTGCGGCCCGTGTTCTTAACCGCCTCGACGACCCGGCGGTCCTCCCAGGAGTTGATGAAGCTGCGGTCGATGGGCTTCTGATCGGGGAAGACAGACTGGATCTGCTTGAAAATCTCGCCGCCGCGTTTTGAGTTGATCGTGGTGAGAATCGTCGGGACTCCGAACGCCTTCGCGGTCTTGGCGAGAGCGGTGACGTTGTTGATCACCAGCGTGGGGTCGTGGCTGTTGACGTTGGCCAGCTGAGATGGCTGGTGATCGATCAGGAGAACAGCGCAATTCTCCGGCGTCAGCAATGCGTCGAGTCCAACCTTGGGGAACGTAGGCATCATCTATTTCCTTAATTTGAAGCTGTCAGTGAGAAACAGGCCGACCGCATCCAGCGCCTGTGCGGACGCTCTGATCGGTCCGATGATTGCGACAAATCCATGAGGCATGCCCGTCCACACATCAAGTCGGGCATCGACGCCGCCGGCAACCGCACGTTCGACATATCGTCGTGAGTCATCGAGCAGCACTTCATCGTCGCCGACGTGAATGCGGATGGGAGGCAACCCAGAAAAACGTCCCTGGAGCGGCGAAGCCAGTGGATCGTTCGCGTCGGCGTTCCCGAGATAGGACTGCACCAGTGCGGCGACTTGCTGCTTCGTAAAGTACGGATCGGCGTCCGCGCGTGTCTCGTACGTTGCGCCCGAGAGAGTCAAATCAGTGACCGGCGAGAATGCCGCCAGTGCAACAAGAGTGGCCTTGGCGGGCACCGCTTTGGCGGCGACGCACGAGGCCAGTACGAGCGCCAGATTCCCTCCGGCAGAGTCTCCGGTGACGGCAATCCGGCGGATCCCGCTGTCGACCATTCCGCGGTACGTCGCCAGCACATCATCAACGGCTGCAGGAAACGGATGCTCGGGAGCAAGGCGATAGTCCGGCACAAACGCGCTCGCGCCCGCCCTCGCGGCGATGTGCCCCACAAGGTGGCGATAGGCCGTGGCGCTTCCTGAGACGAACCACCCGCCGTGCACATGCAGAATGGCCTCGTCAGATCGACTTGACGCAGGACGCACCCAGACGCCCGCGACACCGCCGACCGTGGCCGATTCGAAGGTCACGTCGTCACGCGGCGACACGCCCTCCAACAACGCGTCGTAAAACTTTCGTGCCTCGATCCGCCAGGGCGCGCCTTTCTGCGCGCTCGTCGCGGATCGAATCTGAGCAATCACCGGCGCATCTCCAGGGTCGAGCGGATGTATCACGCCGTCGTTTCGCAGCCTCTCCGAAGTACTCATCAGTCCGTCCCCTTCGTTCCAGCATGAATCGTGATTGCGTACGAAGAAGGCAATTTCGAGTCCATCGTAAAATGCACTATCTAAAGAGTTTCCCTATGGCCATGTTGACGAAAGTTCGCCAATGGTGAAAATCTGGACAATCTTTGGGGAGCTGATCGCATGGATGAATCGCTGAAAGCCCAGTTGCAAGCCACGCTGGACATGATTCCGGCATTCACGTGGTGCGCGACGCCATCAGGCGCGCTTCTTTTCGTCAATTCACGGTGTGCGGACTACCTAGGCTTGCCAAAGGATCATCCGCTTCGGTTCGGAACCGACACAGGCGCAGCGTGGGACTCTCATATCCCTTTTCTGCATCCGGACGATCACGAAGAAATGCGGAGAGTCGGGTCGGACAACCTAAGGACGGGCCACACCACTGAGGCGAGTTGTCGAATTCGGGATGCTCAAGGCAATTACCGTTGGTTCCTCAGCCGCACGGAGCCGCTGCGTGGGAACAACGGAACGATCCTCTACTGGATCGGGATCAACCTCGACATCGACGAACGCAAGCAAGCCGAGTTCTACCTGGCAGAGGGACAGCGGCTCGCACATACGGGAAGCTGGACGTTCACCCCTGCGGGCTTTGAGCACTGGTCTCCGGAGTTGTTCGCGATCTACGGCCTCGATCCTGCGAAGAAAGCACCGACCGTCGAGGAATACATGGCGCTCGTGCATCCTGA
>DASYIM010000003.1:0-19122 GCA_035997625.1 Gemmatimonadaceae bacterium | reverse complement strand
GCGTTCGATCGATCCGACTGGTCGACCGCCGCCCGGAGGTCGAATCAGGATGCGACCTCTGCCGGCCACTGGCGAGGCGGTCATACCGATGCCAACGGCGACTGCGTACTCGGTTGCCCATTGCCTTAACTCTGCCACAGTAAGTGTGAACGTACCATCCGGTGTTTCGATCTGATCGGTGTCGCCGAGTGCAAGCCCCGCCAGCTTTTGGTCGAAGTATTGGCACTGGTTGGCGAACTCACGCTCCGCAACGGCGCGATGCTGTGGCTGAAACTCGCCAACGCTCCAAATGGCGACAGATCCAGATTCGAGGAGGGGCGCGACGAGGAGCGGTTTGACTGCTCCAGTTAGAATCTCGCGCGCTTGAGACCAGGTTGCATGCTGATGGTCGGGGAAGAAGACCCAGTCCACCATGGAGCTGAGTGGATTCAAGGCTTCCTGCCCAGCGCGAACAAGACGCAGCGTCAACTCGGCGCACGCATCCATGAAATCTCCATAGAAACGCTGACCTCGTTATGTGCGCCTAGCGCAACGTTCGTTAGGCGACTGAGCGACTTCGGCTTCACACGGTCTTAGCGGACCGACCGAATCCCGGTGCCACCCGCGTCGATTACAATGTGGCGGCCGGTCGCGGTCGCATGCTTAGCAGGCGCATGCGCGATAGTCGCATCAACATTAAGCGCGACGCTGCCATCGGCCGTGACATGAATTTCGCCACTAGTGAGGTAGGCTTCCAGTCGAACCGGAGTCGTCGCCCGCACCGTGTCACTTCGGGTACGTAGTTCCTGCCCGGCCAAAGCGAATTGAGAAGGCACCGTACTGTAGATGAGTACTGACGTGTTTGGCGATGACGTGATTTCAATGTCGGCCCTTGGCGCGTATGCCAAGGGTTGCTGATGAGGCCGCGCGGCGCAACCCAGGCTCGAGAGAGTTCCCGCTACTATTATCGCGCAAGTAAGTGTGCTTCTCATTTGTACCTCCCAACGATTTGAAGTCGCTAACGCCCTGGTTCAGCTGCAAGCACGCTACCACCATGGCGGAGAAGCCACGACCGCAAGTGCCCCCCTGCTGGAAACTTCGTTAGATCGTGGGCCGCGATGCGTCAGCGGTAAAGACGCGGGTTACTTCGTAGAAACCCGGCTCAAACCGCGCGATGGAAAGCGCTTCTGCTAGGACAGGGGACGAATCCGGCCGGGCCCGCATTCGATCATAGTCCTCTGGCGTAGCCCACTGGGCGTACATCGTGACCTTGTTGCCATCCAAGCTCCGATGGAGTGCGGCACTCACGAAGCCGGGGATATGTCGAATAGTCGATTCGGTTGCCTCAGTCAGGAGCTCGATGAGGCGGTCCTGTTGCTTCGGCGCGACGGTGAAAACGTTGATGACCGTCATAGGGCGATCGCCCGTTACAATCGTTAGCATAGAATGAGGAGAAGTTTCCTAAGTTCCTCAGCCCTCCAGCGGCTCGACACGAACGGCCGTCCCGTAGCACAATACCTCTGTCACGCCTTTCATCAACTCGTTCGCGTCATAGCGGATGCCGATCACTGCGTCGGCCCCCGCCGTATGCGCCTGAAACAACATTGTGTCGAAAGCCTGCTTGCGGGTTCGCTCGGCGAGTTCCGTAAAGAGCGAGATATTACCGCCAAGCAGGGTCTGGAAGCCGGCGCCGATGGTCCCGAAAACCGACCGGGATCGGACGACAACACCACGTACCACGCCAAGATTGTCCACTATTCGGAATCCAGGCACGTCGAAGCCGGTTGTCGTCATGTTGTACGGGATGTCTGCTGCCTGCGAATGGATGATGGAAGACATGAGTCACGTTTCGCGGTGAGTGGTCAGCTGCAACGGTTCGTTAGGTACCTGGTCGGATCTTAAAGCTTTACACTTTGTTCGGCGAGCAATAACTGGCGCTCGCGGCCAGTCAGGTTTGCCGGGCGGAATCGCATCGCTCTGGGCTTGCGCGTAGCCCTCAAGATCATCGTCGACTCTCCTCAGCCACACGATTGTGGGAGTAGAGCCGTTGCTCCAGACCATGTTGATCGTATCTCCGCGATTCGTCCAATAAGGAACGCCCGGAAAATGGTGAGGCATAAGGGAAAGAGATATCGGGTGTAAGGATTCTCCCGCCGCGGCGCGCAATGTCAATCATCACTCTCATCGCCGCGCGCCTCGTGCTCGAATCGCGCAAGCTCGTCAGGCGAAAGGAGGCGACTCGCCATCCAATGACTGAAGGAATCAGGAGTCGGCTGGTTGACAGGGACCTCGCCACGAAGCACGCGCTCGGCAAAATCTCGGACCAGCGCCGCCTTCGCCACGTGCCATAGCGCAATGGCTGTCGTGCGTATTGCGACGACCTGAGACTCTGGGAATGCAATCTCTCGTGCAAGGGCGCGCAGATACCCAACAACATGAACTTCGGTTGCGTCGGCTTCGACCATACCAATAATGATTGTGGAGTGCTCGACGAGCCAGGCGGCATGGTCAGTAGTGCTCCTGCCGAAAAAACGTCCGAGCACACGCTCGACTGTCGCTTGCGGCGATTCGCCCCGATCAACCCAGTTGCTGGCCTTCTTAAAGATGATCGTCGGGGGCATGCGAGGAGTCCAGGAAAAGGGTGTGGCGTTCAACGTTCGTTAGATCCCTATCGATTAACGTGGGTCACATGGCAAACCGATGCGCGAGGCGAAGCACATCGTATCGACCTCTTGGCGAGCCTCCGCGCGTGCGGCGCTGTCGAGCCGGACAAGACTGTCACGTTCACGGCCAGTCGACGCAACCCTGTCCGCACCTCGGTCTCTAGGCGACAGATAATGATACGCCGCTACAACCACGAGAACCACAAGAACGGCAACGATCACAAGTGAGAGACGGCGGTGCATCGGGCCACGCTCCTGTGCTTGAGGGTGCCAGAACTCTACAGCCCATACGTGATGGCAACGTGAGCTTCGAATTAAGAGTGCATGAAAAGTTTGGTAGCCGCCTAACGCCTTAGTTCAGCTGCAATCACGCTATCACCACTGCGGCGAAGCCGCATCGGAAAAGTGCTTGTCAGCTCCAACGTTCGTTAAACAGCGCGCGCAGTGGGGTTAGTGCGCCTAACAAAATTGCGGCGCAAGTGAGCGAGAGATCAGGATGGTTGCGAGTCGTGGGATCGAGTCGGCCGGCGGGACGATGCCCGCAGGGCCTCGCGTGGCGACGTTCAATGCCGTGCCTAGAACCGATAATTGAAAATGATCCAGAGATTGTTTCCGCGCACGATGTTCCGCGCCCCGACCTCCCACTGCGCTCGAACCCGAACGGTGAGCGGCTCGAGGAGCGACAGACTCGCTTCGGGTCCCAGTCCGAGGAGCCGGTAGCGCAGGGCTTCAACCCCCGGCGCCCCACCTTGCTGCGCTGTGAGTTGCCACGCTCCGAAACCGGAAACACCGACGTCGAGCTGATGGTCGGCCAGATGAAACATTCGCCCGATGCCCCAGTCTACGACGACGTCGGCCCCCGGCGTGATCCCGGTGCCGCGCTGCTCGAAGTTCTGCTCGGTTCGCGCCACCGCGGAGATGCTCCACCGATCTCGCGCACCGCCCGGGTAATAGACGCCGCCCAGTGAATAGATGAGCGCCCAGAAGCCGGAGCCGCGATTACTGGCGGACCCGGGTGAGAACTTTCCTGATGGCGTCCATACCGAGAACTGAAGCTGGTAATCGAACGAGACGCTTTTCCCATAGAGAGAAACTGGAGTGAGAAGTACGTCTCCCAGGCCGAATCCGGACTCCCCCGCCGGTGACGAGAGATCGCCGGTCGCGACAGGGATGCCGACGAGCGCTCCATATCGCAATCCGAACAGCTTCCAGTCCGTCGTCCACGTGAACATGCTGATGTTCGCGTACCGCAGTTCATGGATGTCCTGGTTGCCGGACGCGCCCACGAGCAGAAGATTCGTGAAAAACCGGCTGAAGTTCGTGTACGCGAAACTCGGGTCAGGCGTACTTGCGCCGCGCATTCCCGACTGCCCTGGAGGGTAGTGGCCGGTGACCGGCGTCTGTGCGAGCGCCTCGGGACCGACGCACGCGATCAGGAAGAGGAGGTGCGCCAGCCTTCGTGGTCCCATCAGGCGCGGGCGCGGCTACTTCGCCGCGATGTTATTCCAGAAGCGCTCCAGGCTCTCGTCGCCACCGAACAACGTCGTGAAGATCGTCGAGTCCGCGAGAAGAATGTCGCCGGCACGGTCGCCCTTCGGAGGCATCCACAGGAACATGTTGAAGTCGCGGTTCCCGGCCTCCGTGAATGGATGCGGATGCGCCATGTCGATCGGCTGTCGCGCCAGCACGTGGATGGCGCCCGGCTCGTCGGTCGTGACGGCGTAGTGCGGCAGATGCGGATGGAAGTTGAAAGTCGAGACGCCGTCGAGCCAGCCACGCGAATCGTAGTCGTTTGCCTTCAGGAGCGGCTGCAGGTTTGTCGTTCCCGCGACGGTTGCCGGCCGAAGACCATACCGATTCTCCACCGGCACTCCAAGGCCTTTCATGAGCGAGCGCGTATACTTGCCGAAGCGCTGCTGGCTCGGCACGAGTGGGTCGCCGTGATGCGCGTATTCCATCGCGCGCAGCTTGAAGTCATTGCTGCATCCGACGTCGTGGTGCGGCCCGAGAATCAGGCACGTCCCCTCGCGAGAGAGGAACTGCCGCAACGCCTCGATTTCCTCAGGCGCGGCTTCCTGCTCGGTCACCAGGTGGTCGAGACCGAACACCATCATCGTGTCCGTATCGTCGAGGACACCGTGGTCCAGCTGCTGCTTCTGACCTGCCTGATCGATGCGTTGATAGACGGCGACGGGGTGCCCGGTGATTTCGCCGACAAGGTTCTGGAAGCGCAGCAGGCTGAGGTGAAACAGCTCGAGCGTGCCGGCGATGCCCTGAAGAAACATCTTCGCGGAGTACTCAATCCCCTCGTAGTCGGGCCACGCGGTGCGTCGCACCTCTGTAATCGTGGAGAATCGGTTATCCAGCTGGGTGACATCGCGATTGGATTCCCAGGGATAGTTCCACGTCCAGTAGATGCTGACGCGCCGCTTGCCCGGAGTGTACTTCCGCGGCACCAGCACCTGGTTGTAAGTGCGAGGCCGAACCTTTGCCTCTGCCATAATCATGTTGCGCCTCGAGCCTGTTGGAATTTTTCCGGTGATCCGGAGGTCGCGAGAAAGCGCAGTCCGCGAATGCCCGGCAGAAAGAGATAAGCGCCGCCTCTGATGGTCGTGAACGCCGGGATGCCGGCGATCTTTTGCCGGATCGGCCGTTTCGGGATCGTCATGTTGAATGTTCCGTCGTGCGTGCCGGCGAAGGGATCGCGCTCGTTCTCCAGTCCCTTGAAGCTCGGGTCATTGGCCCACACGTTCATCGCGAACTCGAACTGGCGAACCAGGCTGGCGCATCCCATGAACGCGGCGATCCCGCGGTCCGCGCCGTCATCCGCGGCATCCTCCGGGAGCAGTGAGCCGTAGGTACCGCCACGGCGAATGATCTGGTGTCGTCCAAGGTTGTCGGCCGTGTCACGCGGATTCATGCGTCGAATGTGCGCGCCCACCGGGCAGCCGTACCCGTGCGGATCCATCTTCGCGTAGTTGAAGTCATTGGTGCGCTGCACGTCACGGCCGAGTGCCGGATCGTCCGACTCGGGGCAGAGCACCAGCGGAGCGCCACTCCGCCAACGACCCATCAGCTTTGCTGCCATTAGCTCCTGCTCCTCCGGCGTGGGTCCTCCATGCGTTCGCAGGAAGTCGCGAAATGCCCCGACGTGCTCTTGCAGCCTGACATAAGCCAGGAAGCTGCCGTTTTGTGTCAGCGATTCGGGCTGCGGCAGGGCCGGCGTTCCTCCGCCCTCGTCGGGATAGCCGAGGAAGAACTCACCAGGCTTGACCGCCGGAATGGACCCGGGCGTCGGCGTGTCGTCCGTTCCTTCAATTGACGGATGCGTCAACCTGTCCAGGTAGCCGAAGTGCTCCCTCGGTTCGCCGTACGGCGGCAGGGCGTGGAGGTTGAGCGACGAGAGAACACGAACACCACCGATCCGGGCCAGATACTCAGCGTGCTCGCGCTCGCAGCGCTCGCGCTCGGCGGTGTCACGCGCGAACAGAATGACGATGGCGTGAAACGCCGGGTCGGCCAGTCCGCCGTCCCAGTGGTCGGGATGGCTGGCGCCCGAGATTCCCAGCATCTCGGCACGTGCGGCAAATCCCTCGCGAAATTCCTCGGGGAAAGTGGACAGAGCCGCATCATCGACGCCGAGGGCGCGCAACCCGTTCCAGGTGAGCGCCACGGTTACCCATCTCGCATCGGGGGACGCTGTGCCGACGGATGACGCTGTGCCAACCTTGTCGATCAAGCCGGCGAGCCAGGTCCTGCCCGCGCTCGCCCCGTCAAACGATAGAAACTCGTACCGCGCGGCGAGCGCCGGGGTGCGCGTCAACAGAAAATGTTGCAGGTCGTCCAACTCCAACTGGTCGGACACGATCGAGGCCTCTGCGCGAGGCATCGTTGGAACTGCCGCTTCTATTGCGATTCGTCGAGCAGGACTGAAAACGCCCGCCTCATTGTCAGGGCCTTCTTCACTTCGCGCGCCGATACGTAGGGGTATTCAGCGTACTCGAGAAAGCTCGGGTGGTGATGGTCGCGAACGAACTTGATGAAAGCGGGCGGGTTCGTCTTCCAGTCGTCGGGAAAGCCCTGGAGTTTCGTGAAGATCGTCGTGATACCAGAGGCGCTGAACAGCGCGATCGCGTCCTCTGTGTACTTGTCGAAGTCGGTATCGAAGATGCCCTGGTACATGAAGTAGGTATCGCTGCCGATGTCGAAGAGCACCCAGCGGAGATAGTGCAGTTGCAGCGGCGCCAGAACATCGGGTGAGCCAGCCACGGCGTCTTCGACTGTCTTCCCGTAAGCGCGAATCTCCGCCTCGGTTCCGGGTTTGATCTTGGCGATGATGGTGAAACCGTAGTTCGCGGGCGTCTTTGGGAACGTGGGCCCGTACCGGCCGCGCACTTCTTTGGTGTAGCCCTTCGGCGGGATGGCCATGGCGCTTGGGTGCGCCCCGTTGTGCGTCCCGTTTTGCTTCTCGGCCATTTCGACGATCTCCTCGACCCCGGCCGGCTTCGTCTCAGCCGCCAGAGTCACATATACTCGGCAGTGTTTGTATCGAAGTGGGAAGGTGAGCCAATGCGATGAGGGTCGCCAATGCGCTTTGGTCTAGTCCAGTGACGCACCACGTTTAGAACGTCGTTTGTAAGTGCTGATCAATGGCTCGAGTCTGGATAAAGTGCTGCAAAGCTTTCCAGACAAAACCAGACAAGGTGGAACGCAATGGCCGCTCGGACAATTCCGAGCGCGCCCATTGCCTTGAAAACAGCTAGTGACGATAGAGCTGCGATTAGAGGAGGGCAGTGAGCGAGCGCTCCAACCACGTTCCACTTCCTCGCATTCGCTTGACCCGCGCCAATTACGAGCAATACGGCAATGATCGTCATCAAGAGGTAAGCCTGGATCAGGCCAACCCAGACCATGGGATTCTGACGCATGAACCCGAATAGTCCGGCTCCAGTCCTCCAGCCGATGGTCGTTGCGAGAGCGCTTCCCAGCGCAACCAGAGTCAGGATCGTACCATGGATTCGCAGTAGCGTCCGCCTGAACGTCGGAACGCGCGAATTGGGTTTGGAACTCGTGAAGAGGTTGGCGTCCACCGGCGTTCGTTAGGCGGCTCTAGAAACGAAGTCCAAACGAGATCGGCACCTGCGTTATGTCCCGATGCTGGGCGGATCCCGGCACGTCCCGCGCATCACGCAGATACTGGTGGATGCGCGACTCGGCGAATAAATGCATTTGCGCGATCGATACTTCCATTCCGATGCCGGCATTTATCCCGGGTGTGTACACCGCCCAGGAATTGTCGCCATAGAGGCCGAGTCCCACGAGAGCGAACGGCGCCACTCTTCCAATCGATCGGCGAAGTAGTACACTGCCCGCGGCCGCATAGGTTCTCTCGTTTGCAGACGAAAACGTTCGGCCGCTGCCTGAGCGTTGCATGTAGAGCGCATCGGCACGAAATACAGCTGGGCCAAAATGCCCAAACTCTTTGCTGACTTGGACGTTGTAGCCAGGGCCGGACCATTCCGCCGCAGCTCCGAATACATAGGTGGGACCCGCCGACACCGATGTCGAAGATTGGCCACCGCTTTTACCGGGGGCTGTGGCTGTGATGGTCGCTATCACTATTACGTAGAAGGTCTTTCGCATCACTTCCTCCTTGTCGGAAAGACTAAGACACCATTTGGGCACCAGCTCTCCATGCATGGTTTCCTGCTTAGGCGGTGACCTGATCGGCGTCCGCCCTGAATACGGCGAGGGCGAGGATCAATGGGGCGAGCGCAAATCCGTACAGAATTCCCACGGTCATCAGACCAAGAATCAGAATGGCGGCAGTGGCTACAATCGCCAGGATTACCGTAGGCCGGCTCGGCCAGATCACAACGCCCGCCGCTCCAACAGCGGGTACGAATAGCGGCCATCCGCCATCGTTCAGCCCGATCCGGACCGCAAGCGCCACCAAAGTCGCGACGGCGAATGCGAGCCCGCCGAGGAATCGAACGCGTTGCAGTTGTGTGTGTGACAATGCGATCACGGGGGGACCTCCACTTGAATCACTCCACATGCAACACGGAAGCCGGATCGCGGGTCACTGCCGATGCGCACTCAGCGCGAGCGCCGGAGATCGGAGAGCCCCGGGAAGGTTTTAAAGCCCCTTGACAAGAAAAGTTGTCAAGGCTACTATCTCCTCATGCTCGATATCCAAGTCATCGATGATCCGGCCGCGGCGACGGTGGCCCTTGAGCCGATGCGAAGCCGACTCCTCTCCGAACTGGCCGCGCCCGCCTCGGCGGCAACATTGGCTGCGCGGGTCGGCCTGGCTCGGCAGAAAGTCAACTACCATCTCCGCGCGCTGGAGTCGCACGGGTTGGTGCGGCTCGCCGAGAAACGAAAGTGGGGCGGCCTGACAGAACGCCTGCTCGTCGCGACGGCCGCATCCTATGTCGTTTCGCCGCGCGCCCTGGGCCCGGTCGCCATCGATCCGAATCGGGAAGTCGATCGGCTGTCCGCGAGCTATCTCATCGCCCTCGGTGCACGGATCGTTCGCGAGGTGGGCGATCTCGTTCGTCGTGCGAACGAATCCGGCAAACGCCTCGCGACACTGGCGGTCGATACCGAGGTTCGCTTCCGGTCCGCGACGGATCGGGCGGCTTTCACCAAAGAACTCACCGAAGCCATCGCGAAGCTCGTTTCGAAATATCACGATGAATCCGCCCCCGGCGGCCGCGCACACCGCCTGGTGATCGTGGCGCACCCCCTACCGCAGAAATCCTATCCCAAGGAGCTATCATGAGCGTGAAAGTCGAGGCCAACGGACGCCGTTCCGTTCAGGTCGAATTCGAATTACCGGGCACGCCGGAGCAAGTCTGGCAGGCGCTCGCCACCGGGCCAGGTATTTCATCCTGGTTCGTGCCAACCGACATCGACGAACGCGACGGGAAGCCCGTCGCAGTGAATTACCACTTCGGTCCGGGCATGGAAATACGCTCCGTGGTGACGGCTTACGATGCGCCTCGGAGCTTCGCCCAGGAGGGAGAAGGCATGACCCCGGGCTCGCCGCCGATCGCGACCGAGTGGCGCATTGAAGCGCGCGCAGGCGGGATCTGCATCGTCCGCTTTGTCCATAGCCTGTTCGCCAGTACGGACGATTGGGACAACCAGCTCGAGAGTGCCGCAGGCGGATGGGCAGGTTTCTTGAACATTCTGCGGATCTATCTCAAGCACTTCAGTGGCCAACGCTCCGCGATCATGCAGGTCACGACTCCCATCGCGAGTACGGAGGCAGAGGCATGGGAAACGCTGACCGCGGCGTTGGGAGTAAAAGGCGTGAGCGTCGGGCAGCGTTGGAAGACGCCCGCCGGTGTCTCTCCGCTCGGCGGCGTGGTGGAGCTTCTTACCGAGAATCCCTACGACGCCCTGTTGAGACTCGACAAGCCGGGGCCGGGCATAGCCGCCCTTGGCGCCGTCACCTATCCCAGTGGCCAGAGCGTGGTGGCGATGAACTTATACATGTACGGCGATCAGGCGGCCGCGACCGTCGCGCGTGAGACACCGCTGTGGGAGGCGTTTTTCCAGGAACGCTTCCCGATGCCGACGGAGCTGAGCGAGAGCAAATGAGAAAGCTCAAGATCATGGAGCACATTTCGCTGGACGGCGTGATCCAGCACTCCTCCGATGACGACGATTTCCCTTACAGCGACTGGTCAGCGCCATATCGGACTCCCGCTGGCCGGGATGCAGTTCTTGCCGCGTACGGCGAGAGCTTCGATCTGCTGCTTGGCCGTCGCACCTACGATATCTGGTCGGCCTTCTGGCCAAAGACGCCGAGCAGTCCGATGTCGGATCGCCTCAATGCGGCAACGAAATATGTCGCTACTCACCGTCCGGAAAGTCTCGAGTGGGGTCCGTTCGAGGGAGTTGGACCGGACATCGTCTCTGGGCTTCGCCGCATCAAGTCGCAGGGCGACCGGGACCTTGTCCTCTCGGGTAGCTCCACGCTGACGTCGACGCTGCTCGAGCATGGACTTGCGGATGAAGTCCTGCTGATCGTCTCTCCGGTCCTGCTGGGCACTGGGAAGCGCTTCTTTAAGGAAGGAACCCCGGCACGTGCATTCGAGCTCGTCAACTCGAATGCATTTCCGTCCGGCGTCATCCTCAATGCGTACAAGGCCGCCGGGTCATTGAAGACCGGGTAGTACGTTGGCGGTCTATCGCCCTAGCGATGTGAGCTCCCCATGAGAGAAGCTCCAGCGCTGTGACAGGATCGAGGATGCCGGTTGTGCGATCGTCAGCCTGGCGCGCGGATTCCGCGCCGCCTCAAATGTCAGCGGCTCACCCGAGAGCACTGCGAGCCGTACGAACATCGAGCCTTCGGCGAGCGCCTGCTCGGGAATCCGCAGGCTCGCAATCGCTCCTGGCTCGACACGGCCGAGAACCCACTCGCGCTTCGCGCCGATCAGATATACGTCCACCCTCTCAAGGGCGAAGTTGTCGAAGCGGATGGTGAGCAGACTAGCATAAGTCGATGTCAGTGGGTCCGGTACCGTGCGCGATGGCGCTCGAGCGCAGGCGCCGAGCGCTAGCGTGATGATCGTTGTGGCAGCAACTGAAACGAAAGCGCGTTGGCCTGACGTAGTCATTGGTATCTCCTGTGATGGGAACCGGCGCGTTTGGCGCCTCTTCCCATAGCGCGCAGAACACAGTCAAACCCAATCAGCGGGCGTGTTGTCCAATTGGGGAGACACCACCCGAACATGTCGACCAGGGTGAGCATGCCGATAACGCCAACGGACGTCGCCCCAACGCCTTCCCCTGCGCGACCCGCCGACGCTGCCGGCTCCGCGCGGCACTCGGTGCACGGAGTCACTGAGCTCCTGCGCGCGTGGGGCGCGGGCAACGCTGAGGCGAGCGACTCGCTCGTCCGGCTCGTTTACGCGGAGCTTCGCCGCCAGGCGCAGCTCGTGTTGCGGCGCGAGGACGAGGGACACACCCTCCAGCCTACCGCGCTCGTGCACGAGGCGTGGCTGCGTCTCGGCGATCAGCAGGATGCGCGCTGGGAGAGTCGCGCGCAGTTCTTTGCCATCGCCGCGCAAATGATGCGGCGCGTGTTACTCGATCACGCCCGCGCGCGGCACGCCCTCAAGCGAGGCGCCGCCGCCGCGCAGGTCTCGCTGGGAGATGGGGACTTCTTCGCCGCGACGTCCGGCGCGCGACCAGGACAGGGCACGCCGATCGACCCGCTGGACGTGATCGCACTCGACGACGCTCTCGCTCGTCTCGCGGTGCTCGATCCCCAGAAGGCCCGGCTGGTGGAGCTGCGCTACTTCGCGGGACTCAGCATCCCCGAAGCCGCGGACGCACTCGGCGTGTCAACGGCTACGATCGGACGCGAATGGGCCATCGCGAGAATGTGGCTCCGCCGCGAACTCGAACGATGACCACACCGCCGCTACAGCCAGGGGCGGACCGCACGTCGTCACTGATGACGCCCGAGAGGTGGCGGGTGGTGGACGCGATCCTCGGTGCCTCGCTCTCCTGCGAACCTGCACACCGCGATGCTTTTGTTGCGCAGGCGTGCGGCGACGACGAGCATCTCCGGCGCGAGGTCGCATCACTGCTCGCCGTTCATGATCCTGCCCGCGACTTCCTCGACCGACCAGCCGCCGAGATACTGGCCCGCGGAATCGCGCCGCCATCGCTCATCGGGCGACTCTCGTCCGCACTCGCGGGGCGCTATCAGATCGACCGCGAGATCGGACGCGGAGGCATGGCGACTGTGCACCTGGCGCGGGACCTTCGGCATGGCCGCTGGGTCGCGATCAAGGTGCTGCGTGAGGAGCTCGCGGCAGCCGTCGGCGCGGAGCGGTTTCTCGAGGAGATCCGCGTCACCGCGTCACTACAGCACCCGCACATCCTTCCGTTGTTCGACTCGGGGAGTGGGGAGGGGTTGGTGTGGTACGTCATGCCCTTCGTCGAAGGCGAGACGCTCCGTTCGCGGCTCGCGCGCGAGCGTCGGCTCCCCGTCGAGGATGCCCTGCAGCTGGTGCGCGAGATGGCGGATGCGCTCGATTATGCGCACCGCCATGGAATCGTGCACCGCGACGTGAAGCCCGAGAACGTCCTGCTGCAAAGCGGTCATGCCCTGGTCGCCGATTTCGGGATTGCTCTCGCGCTCGAGCAGGCAGGCGGCGCACGACTCACGCGCACGGGCATCATGCTCGGCACTCCCTCGTACATGGCGCCAGAGCAGGCCGCGGGCGACCGGCCCATCGATGCGCGCACTGACGTCTACGCACTCGGAGCTGTGCTGCACGAAATGCTCGCCGGCGAGTCGCCATTCGCGACAGCATCGCATCCGGACATGCGGGGAGGGGTGGTGCATGAGCCGGTCGCTGCGCTTGCTGCGCGTCGTGCCGACGTCTCGTCGTCCCTCGATGCCGCGGTGCGGCAGGCTCTCGCAAAAGAACCCGATGACCGATTCCCGAGCGCTGGAGCGTTCGCGGCGGCGCTCCGCGGGGGCGTCGAATTCGGATTTGCCGCGTCCGCCAGTTCGCCGTCCGTCGCCAAGCGTCTGCCATCGGACAGCGGCAACACCGGTAACTCACGCGGGCGCATGATATCCGCTCGTGCGGCTCTGTACGCCATCAGTGTTGTGCTCGCCGTCGGCGTCGTGGGTGGCTGGGCGCTGGCCCGCTCGCCATTCGTGGATCGCGTGCCCGCCATCCTACCGGACGCAGTTGCCCAGACGATCGACGGTGGCGGCGAGGGCGAGCCCGCGAGCGGGGAGGACATGTCTCTCACTGTCGTCGATCGTTCCGGTCGCCCGCTACGCACGATCTCTGCGAATCGTCCGTGGACGCCACGATTTTCGCCGGATGGTCGGCGGGTGGCGTACGGCGCCTTCGGAACCGGCCGGAATACGAGCGATCTGTGGGTGACGGATCTGGATGCCGGAACGACGCGTCGCCTCACTGACGATGAAAACGACAGCAACGACCCGCAGTGGAGCACTGACGGCGCGATCGTCGCGTATTCGGTGAGCGCTCCAGATGGGAAGGATCTGGAGATGCGGCCGGTTGGCGCGGGCCACCCAAGCATACTGGCAACACGCGTGGGGACACAGTTCGCGAGCGACTGGCTGCGCGATGGCAGCGCGTTGCTCGTCACCGAGGAGACGAGCAGCAACCATCACGACATCCTGGTGCAACCCGCGGACGGATCGGCGCCGCGGCCGTACGCAGCGACATCGGCGGACGAGACGGCAGCGCGCGTCTCGCCCGACGGGCGCTGGATCGCGTACACCTCCGACGAGTCGGGACGGTCGGAGGTTTACCTCGATTCGTATCCGCGGCCGGGACGGCGTGTATCCGTCACTTCGAACGGCGGCGCGCATCCTGTCTGGCGGGGTGACGGGCGAGAATTGTACTACTGGAACGACGGCAGGCTGGTGGCGGTGCGACTCGACCCGATGCGGGGCGAAACAGCGCCGGCTGTAGGCGCGCCAATAGTCTTGTTCCGTGCGCGGTATTACATCGGTCCGAACACGATGTACGACGTGTCACCGGATGGAGAGCGGTTCGTGATCATCCAATCGCCCGTCGCTCCATGAAGTAGCGAGCCGGTTGAACAGATGCGCAGGAGTCGGTTGGAGCGACACTAGGCCGGGATCAAGATACTGCAACAAGTCACCCCGCCTTCGGCCTTCTGCAACTCGTCCATCTCAACCAAATGCACATTGATGCCGTTGTCTTCCAAACGTCGGCGCGTTTCGTCGTAGGTGCGGGGGTAGATGACATGTTCTCCGATCCAGAGTGCATTCGCAGCGAATGGCTCGTCGGGATGCACCTCAATCTGATGCATGCCTTTAAAGGACGACGAGTCCACCCAGGCGGAATTCAGGAGAATGACATCCTCCGACACTCGGGTCACGGCACTCTTTAGATGCAAGCATGCGGAGACCTTCACCGGCCGCACAGCATATCCGTAGGCCGAAGCGAGATCCGCCAACTGTCGAATGCCCTCTGCATTTGTTCGGGCTGACTCACCCACGTAGATGGTGGAACCGATCGCCAGCACGTCCCCGCCATCCAATGTTCCGGGAGGCTCGATGAACGTTACCGGACGATGCGGCCGCAACGCATCTGCGACGGAGGTCACCTCGAGGCGTCGCGACGCGGCGCCGGGTCGGGAGATGATAGCGATTTCCGGAAGCACCACCGCAGCGTCTTCGACGAACACGGAATCGGGCAGGTCCGGCAGGGACGGCAACCGCTGGATAGTACAGCCCACTGCGACGAGCGCCCTCTCATAGAGGCCGTGCTGTTCGGCCGCGCGCGCGAGGTCGATAGGCTCACGGGTCAGATGCGTGAGCTCGCAATTGACAATGCTGGGCGGTACGCTTCGCGTGAGTGCGATTGGCATCATGAACGGGTGACGATTGCCGCCGCAGTCAAACAAACTGTAATCGCGATTGAGAACGCGATGGGTATGATAAAGAGGTAACTCCAGAGATCGAGGTAGCGGGCGCTACTATCCTACTGTACTTTGCACCACAAAGAGCTTGGCGCGCAACTGAATGCAGACTCCGCGAAGGTGCGCGGCGCCAGGATCGGAGGCGATCATGCAGAATTGGGTGCGACGCATTCGCGGTGCAATCGGGATGGGCTTCACTTGGGCAGCAGCATGGGCCGTTGCGGGAATGGCGCCGCGTTGGGTGTTTGGCATCAATGCCGACGCGCCGTTTCCTCTCATCTTCGGTGTACTCGGCTTCACTGCCGGGGTCGCATTCTCCGCGGTCCTCGCGCTGACGGAGCGCGGTCGCACGCTTGATCAGATGTCGCTTCCGCGCTTTGCAGGGTGGGGTGCCGTGGGTGGATTTCTGCTATCGGCTCTTTTCGCCAGGGCAGCGTCCCTCGGCTTGGGAGACGTGCTAGTGGTCGCCCCAACGTTCGCCCTTGCTTCCGCGGTCTGCGCCTCTGGTTCACTCGCTATGGCAAGGCGAGCGGAAAGGCGAGATCTGCTCGACAGCCGTGGAGAGACTTTCGAGGCCGCACTCACCGCCCATGAGAAGCGGAAACTGCCCGGAAACGGCGACTAACATCGGCGCTTGGCTCCAGTCCTCGCCGCTTCTCAGTCATGCAGGCTGGGAACGAGAGAGCCCGTCGATGGCTGAGCGACCCATGGAGTCGCTGGTCGCGCCTTGTCGATGAAGAGGACACCGTCCATGACCGACGGCCAATGGGGCAGACTCTCGGACATGGATCCGCGCAGACGGATACTCATCCCCCGTAAGAGCGAGTCCGATGCGGAACCGCGAAGGGGCCGCAAGTTTACGAACGCGTAGGCGTACCCCGCTCGGTGCAACCAATTCTCGAGGCTTCCGACCGGCGCCGGCGGGACTTGTTCCGGGGTCTGCGCTGCAAGCGTTCGATGAGCGCCGCTGTACGAGGTCATCGTAATCGTGTACGCCTCGCCGCCGAGTGAATCCGCCAGGAATGCGCCTGTTGGACGCATGCCGCCTGGTTGCGGCTCGTTTGAAAGCCGCATCCAATCCGCCGAGTAATACGCGTTCATGACATGGCCGTTGTGTGCCCACACAATGATCTTCCGCCCCGCGTAATACTCTTGGATTAGCCACAGCAGGTTCGCTGCGTTCTGCGTGTCGCGTCGATTCCACTGCAGATTCTGGAGTGCCGAAGCTTCCGCACCCGTTCGCGGCGTCTCGGGCGCGTTACGCTCGTATTGCGTGCGACCGAACTCGCGGAGGTCATCGACCACGTGCAGGAAGAAGTCCACCTCTCTGCGGCCGTTCACTGCCTCCAAACGCGTCCGCTCGTTCTGCATCAAGCGGCGAAGACTGTCCACCGTGGCGAGGAACTCGGAAAGTGGCGCGCGCTGCTGCCCGGGCTGCGGCGAACGGACTGCCAGCGCCTGGTAGCTTTGCATCGCACGGTCACCCAGCGAAATGATGCGTTCCCGGATGGACTCGTCCGGCACAAGGCGTCCGAACGCATTTAGAGCGTCCCGCAGGTGCGTCGTGCCGCCGAAGCTGGAGAACTGCATGTCGAAACCGGCGATCTCCAGCGGACGCGAAGTTTTCAGCGTTGCCTGGACGTATTCAAGCAACGGCCTGACCTCGCGGGTGCCGGACCAGATGGTGAACACGCCGAGGCTCGCGGCGGCTGTGGGATCCGTTCCGCTATGAAGGGCGCCGTTCGCAACCCGGCAGTCGAACAATCCCGATTCCCAGACGAGGACGTCGAACCCTAGGCGCTCGTGGAGAAATCGGATCAAGCGCGCCTTCGCCTCAAACTGCTCGCCCGCCCCGTGACTGGATTCGCCCAGCTGAACCACGCGAGCAGATCCGATCGCGCGCGCGAGCGGCAATAGGTCGGAGAAGTCTTCGTCGGTCGGACTGATCGAGCGGAGGGCGGCGGTATTTTGCCGCAGATAAACGGCGGCGCCCGCGGGCCACTGCGGATCCTGCGCTTTTGCCGTAATGGGCGCGAAGCGGAAGAGCGAAAGTGCGAAGCACACGCCCGTGAGCTGTCCAGTAAGTCTGTGCAGCGAAATCATCAATCGGCGCGACTCGAAACTATAAGTTGGGGCAGTTGGTGCTGATCTCCGTTGCAACGAACCTCGATGTCCACCTAAAGTCCGAGTTAAGCTGCGAACCAGCCAATAAGAGCGCGCGGCGAAGCAGCGCGCAATCCGACGATCGTTCGCCAGCTTCAACGATTGTTAGACCGCAGGCGGGGAGATGCGTCGTTACTCGTCCTCGCGGCGGCGCTTACAACGTTGGGAACCGAAATTGCCGCCTCGCACTATCAGGGCCGGAAGCAAGCGGCGGCTAAACCGTTGGGCCGGGAACTTCGAACAGGAGCAACGATGGACGAGATCAAAGGAATCGCACGAGTGAAATTTCATCCCGGCAAGGTCGAGGAATGGAAGCGCCTGACGGAAGCGGCCATGGAGATCGTGCGAACCAAGGATCGGGGCACACTCCAATACGAAATCTTCTTCAACGAGGATGAGAGCGAGGCAATAGTGTTCGAGCGCTACCGCGACGCCGACGCGGCGATCGAGCACTTTGCCAACATCGGCCATTTGATGGAGCCGATCATGGCCACCGCCTCCGTCACGGGCGAAGTGCTGGGAACGCCGAACGCGAAGATGAAAGAGCTACTGGGAGAGGGCGAACCGAAGCTGTTCAGGCCGTGGATGGCGTTGCAGGATCAGGAATTGGCGGAGAAGAAATAACCGCCGCCCAATCTCCCGAGCTGCGGACAACCCCACAGAAGACTAGCGCGCCGAGGTGCTCGACCAGGTCGAGCAGAGTCAGAACGCAGTCCCCAGCGCGCAATCGGCGCTTTGCCCCACGCCACATCTGTTCCCGCGCAGAAAACTGGTAGGGGCAATTTCATATCACGGCCCGCAAGGAGAGCGCGGCTATGTAACTCATTATACAACAACCGGTTAAGCCAGACCGTTCTATGCGGACGGCCTTTCGCTAAACAGGCGTCGAGTGTCGGAAATCTTTCACAAAGCCGTGACGATCGGTACCGGAATCTCGTCTCTTCTATAGTAGTAATACTGATAGCAAAAACCCCTTAAGCCCGGCTTGGACGCATGTGTCTGGGTCGATCCACCTACCCGGATCATGAGACACCTGCCCCCCGAACGCACAAAAAAGCTTGGCATGAGGTCTCGTCTTGTCGCAGTGATTGCGATTGCTTGTTTTGTCGCCATGACCGGTTGCGGGGAGCCGACCGGGCCGAGGACAATCTGGCGACAATCCCCCCCACAGCCGGAGCTAACGGTCAGCGGCTTGGCCGTGCTGGCTCCCGAGCTTCATGACGCCGCTGACGTTTTTGCTCAGGGCGTGGCGGACCCATCTCTGCGAGGTCAGGCAGTATTGGCGGTAAACCATCTCGCCGACCAACTCCTGGCGGGAAAGGTCGTCTCATCCCGCGCAGCACTTGCTCAACTCCGGACCCTGCTCGCCAAGCTGAGTGACATCCCAGCGATTGAGCTCACTCCGGTTGGTCTCGCTCTCGATTACATCGAGCGAAGAATGTACGAAATCCTGAATTCGAATTAGGTGCTCGCGATGCCTAACCTAACCCGCCCCTTCAGCTCCCTATTACTGACCAGGGCAACTTCGTCCTTGTCGCTGGCCGCCTTTGTCGTGATTGCTCTGGCCGCCTTGCCAGTCAAAGGCTTGTCCCAAGCCGGAACGGCTCCGTCCCAGAGTGTTGCGCAGAGCGTTGCGGCCGACTCGCTTATCGAGGCTTGCTACGTTGCCAGCACAGGTGTGGTTTACCTGATCAAAGAGCCGGGACTCAAAGCATTCTGCGCAACGCAGCGCCACATCTATCTCAGTTGGCGCACGTCTGGTGCGGGAGTACCAGGGCCGATTGGCCCTGCTGGTGCTGCAGGTGCAATCGGCCTCGCAGGCCCAGTTGGTCCCGCGGGCGCTGCGGGCGCT
>DASYIM010000002.1:0-13151 GCA_035997625.1 Gemmatimonadaceae bacterium | reverse complement strand
AAGGATCACCAGTACCACCCGGTGCCCTTCCATTTTGTTGGAGTCGTGCGCGAGTTCCCCACCGCGCCCCATGACTCGTTCATACTCGCCAACGGGAGTTACGTCGGCGAGCAGACGGGCGACTCGGCGCGGGAGCTCGTGCTCGTTCGCGGCGCGATTCCGCCGGCGCAGCTGGCCCAGCGAATCACGCCGATCGCGGCGACGCTGCCGGGAGCGCGGGTGACGGATCTCGGTTCGGTTCTTAAAACGATCAGCTCGAGTCTGACCGCGGTCGACCTGCATGGACTCACCTGGATCGAGCTGTCCTTTGCGATCCTGTTGATCGCCGGGGCCAGTGGTCTGGTACTCGGACTCGGCATGATCGAGCGCCGGCGCGATTTCGCGCTGTTGGCGGCGATGGGCGCGACGCCGCGTCAGCTGGGTGCGTTTCTCTGGACGGAGGCGCTCATCATACTCGGCGCTGGGATAGTGCTCGGCTTCGCCACCGGATTCGCAATCGCCAAGATCCTGGTGAAGGTGCTGACGGGAGTCTTCGATCCTGCCCCGGAAGCGCTATCGATTCCGTGGTCTTATCTGGTTGTGCTGATCGTCGCCGGTGCGGTGTCGACCGCGGTTGCAGTCATGGTCGCGCGAACCATCACCCAGCGCCGCGCAATCGAAGCGCTACGGACGATCTGATGTCTGCGTCGAGATTATTTCTGTCGATCACGGCTTTCGTATTCGTCCTCTCGCAGAACGGCTGCGGGAGAACATCGACCGCCCGCGCCGCGAAGGGTCACGCTCGACCGAATGCGGATACGAGTGACAGCGGCGCGGGAACGGCAGACATTCGAACCGGAGCACTCGATTACTCAGGCAGCGACGCTCACGGTGTGCCGCACTATTTCGTCGGGCGACTGAGCGACGAGGCGCGGACGATCCTGCGCGATACATACGGCGTTACGGATCCTTCTCACCTCTACATCTCCGACTCGACCAGGGACGGACTGCTGAAATACGACCCGAAACTCAAACCGTGCGCGACCTGCTATGTGAGCTCCTATCGAGTCGGATTCGTCTCGATAAGAAGACCTGGGGAATCGTGGGATGATCTGGAGCGGCGGACGAGAACGCTGAGGCGGAGCTCGTTCCCCGCTTCGTCGCTGGTCAGCACCAGCGCAATCAGTGCGATGGATCCCGATGTTCAGGACGAAGTGAATCAGATGCTGGCGGCCGCGCGCCGCGCCGGGTTCGCCGTTCATGTCGCCAGCACCTATCGCTCACTCGAGCAGGAGGCGCTTGTCATGGCGGGTGGTGGCGGTCGGACGCACACGCTTACGTCACTTCATTCCTATGGGCGGGCGCTCGACATCAGGATCGGTGACGGAAATCTTGGCAATCCGGCGACGCGCCGGAGCTGGATCGCATTCCGAAGCTGGGTCAGGCGATTCCGGGACGACGATTTCCGGATACTCGGCAGGCCCGACTATAGTTGGGACTGGCCGCACGTCGAGCTGCCGAGCGCCAGGATTGGATTCAGGAGCGTGGAGGCGGCGGTCGACGCCGGCCGTGCCTGTATTGGGAAGTCTTCAGCTCGCGGGTGCGAGTTCCTGCCTCATCTGCCTCAGTCAGGTCTCAACGGAACCAGAGAGTAATCCCGGGCCGCACCTGCATCGCTCCGGCGTTGTCGCGAGTGATTCCCAGGGAGTAGCGCGTCCTGCCACCGAAGGAGTGCGATATCCCGAGCGTGGCCATGAATTCGTCTCCGGAGACCTCGGGCGACGGTGTCGCTCCCGGTGTGGTGGTGTCACCTTCTCCGCCACCGGCGGACGTAGACGCGAGCACTTCCGCGAAGAGGCTCGTCGATCGCCTCAGCGCAAACTCCGTGGCGAGAGCGCCGGAAACGCGATTGCTGAGCGATTGACCCTTTGGCGAGCCGACGATCGTGTAGCCCGCGTTGGCGTGGACGTCGAAATTGCCGAACCGCTTGCTACCGATAATGTAGGCGGTATGATCCGCCTTGCCGGTCCCGATGAGGGTGTTCTTTGCAGTCGGTACTTTCTCTTCCAACGCCAGTGCGAGCGCGGGCCAACTTCCGGATTCATGCCTGACGAGGAAGCTCGCCGTGATCTCCAGATCGCCCGGGCCGGTGGCCGAGTCGCCGACCTCGGGCCTGATCGCGGTATACGGCACCGGCTCTATCAACAGGCCGATCCGATTGGTCAGACCAAACTCGAAGCCGAGCGGAATGGCGACTTCGTCGCCTTCGCGGGAGTGCTGGAGCTCGTAACCCGCTCCGATCTCGATCTCACCCCGTCGGAGGGGACGCGCGGTTTCTGTCTCCAGGATCTGGGCTTGCAGCGCAGCCGGCAACCCGATCAAACAGGCGAAACCCGCCGCGGTGAGGTGCAGTTTCATTCTCATGTCCTCGCTACCGATAGTGTTCGAGATTCGCAATCTATTTCAGTTCCCGGCCATAGGAAGTGAGACAACGACCGCCGCACGCGTACCGTCGGGAGCGGGCATCGCGTCGACACGAAGGATCGCGCGGTCGAGGAAATTCTGCGGATGTGCGTGCGTATAACGCACGACCTTGAGTCCGCTGAAAGTCCCGATCGCCGCGCCGAGTGCGACGTCGCTCGCCCAATGCTTGTCGTGATACATGCGGGACAATCCGACCAGACTCGCGCCGCCGTACATCAGCGGCGCGACCAGCCAGAAGTGGCCCGGCCACATCCGCTCTGCTTCGCTGGTGACAGCCGAGGCGGCGGCGAACGCGGCGGTGGTGTGACCGGACGGAAATGACTGGCGATCCGCATTCCCGAAACCGCCGGCGAACTTGAAGTCGTGGGCGGTGGTGTCCCCGGTAACGAATGGTCGCGCCCGACCGGCGAGTCCTTTGAGCACCCACGCCGTCGCGCCACCCAACAACACCGCCTCGGTGCCGTGCCAGCCGAGGTCCTCGATGTCGGGGTGATTGGTAAATCGTCCGAACAGATAGAGGCTCGCCCCGATGATGATCGAGCCCGGATCGGCAATCAGCTCGACTCCCGTCGATGAGGTGTTGAGGAATTTGTTGGCTTCTGAGTGCTCGTCGGTAAGCCGGTGCGCGATGGCCCGGTCGAGCGGAAACATCGCGACGGTAAGACCGGCGAAGCCCACCGCTCTGATGGCGTCGCGACTGGTGAAGAGCGGCGCGCCATGCGCGGTATCACGCGGGGGCTGAGAGGGAAGCGTTACCTGCGCACCGACCGCCTGTAACGGAAACGCTATGGCCAGGAATGCGATTGAGAATCGCGAAGGAAGGCTGAGTATGTGCATGTTCTGGGTACGGGTACCGGAACCGAAGCAATGACGGTGCCGCGGAACATTGCGGCAGCATTACACCGCTCTAGATTTGCATTTATGGGAGGTTACGACTTCATCTCAGTGAAGCACCTTCTCGTCGCAGCGCTCGTTGGCGTCCTCGCCGTTTTGTTCGCTGCCGGCCTCGCCGCGGCGCACGAGACGTGGATCCTTCCGGCAAGCATGCACCTCGCCGTCAACAAAACGGTGGCACTCGATCTCACCAGTGGAATGGCGTTCCCCGCCGACGACTTCGCCATCGACCGCAAACGCGTCGCCAGAGCCAGCGCTCGCATCGGCGGGACGATCGAGAAGCTCACCAGGCGCATCGCCAGGCCGAAGTCGCTGCGCTTCCTATGGACGCCCAGAAGCGAGGGTGTCGGCACCATCGGAATCGAGTTGGCGCCGCGCACACTGCTGCTGGATCCGAAGCTGATCGACGAGTATTACCAGGAAATTCACGCGTCTCCGGCCATCCGCGCGCAGTGGGATAGCATTCCGTCCCCCAAGCGATGGCGCGAGAGCTACGTAAAGCACGCGACGACGTTCGTGCGGGTTGGTACGCCCGTCACTGACACGAGCTGGTCGATTCCGCTTGGACTCGGACTCGAGATCGTTCCCCGGCGAAATCCGACCGATGTCAGGGCCGGCGAAACCCTTCCCGTCCTCGTGCTGCGCCAGGGCGTCCCACTCGCCGGATTGCAGCTCGGTGCTCGCCGGGAAGGTGCCGCGGAGTCGAGCAACGTGTTCGTCACCACCGACGCCAGCGGCCACGCCGCCATCGCGCTCCCGCGCGACGGGCGCTGGCTGATCTTCGGAACCGACTTGAGACGCGCGCACGAAACAGGACTCGAGTGGAGAAGCGATTTCGTCACGATGACGATCGGCTTGGGACCCCATCGATAGCAGCGGCCTCTACCTGGCCTTCAGCCACAAAGTATTGCCATCGCGAGTATTCCGCCGCAGAGTAGAGGAAAGAAAACACGCCCGGGTTGCCGGGCTCATTCCTCCAGGAGGACTCTGCTATGCGCCATGTGTTGTCAGTACTCGCAGTCGCCGTCGCACTTGCCGCCCAAGGTTGCTCCGATTCCGTAGCTCCCGTCCCTCCGGGGCTCGTCGCGGGAAAATGGGCCCTGGACTTCTCCATTCCCGGCAGCTTTCTCGAGATGACACTAGTTGCGACGGGTACCGAAGTCACGGGCTCAGCGAACGGCTGCGGTGAAGCGGGCCCGTGCAGTACGAGCACGATCGGCGGAAAGTCAGACGAAACCGGCGTGCATTTGAACTTTGTCACGACCGTCACCGTTCCGCAGCCCGGTGGTCAGTTCATGTCGAATTTCGACGGCAAGCTCGTCAACGCCAATACGCTGAAAGGGATCCTCGTGGACGCCGGCAGAGTCGAGGTCGGCACTGCCCCGAGCGTTCTTGTTTTCCACCGGGAGTAGCCGAATCTGCCACGAGCCATCAGCAGCAGACTCTCTTTCAAGCCCCACACTCTCGACGCGCTCTGCATCGAGTCGCCACTCTCGCCAGCCGATGTAATCGAGAACATCCGCGTCGCCGGAAAGCAGTGGCGACCTTCGGCGGTTCCTGAAGATCTCAGGAAATTTCACGTCCAAAATCTCGTCGTCGAAATTTCCGGTCACGATTTCCAGATTTCCTGGGCTGGCGCCGTCAGCCCTTTTTACAATCCGGTTTGTTTCGGAGCGGTCGACTGGTCGCCGGCCGGGAGCAGGATCCGCATCGGATTTGGTCTGAGCAAACGCGATGCAGTCAGGATGCTACCTTACGCCTTCATGGCGATTTTCCCCTTGCTGATCAACCCGACAAAATTCTATTGGGGAATGTTTGGCCTGATGTTCTTTTGCCTCGGCGGCTGGGCGCTGTACAACAGAGCCAACGAGCCGATGCGATCACGCCTCATCGACGTCGTCAACAAAGCGGCGCGTGATGCGCCGAAGAGTGTCAGGGAGATTTGGGCCTAGGCACTCAGGTCAGGCCAGTAGATCCGCCGCTTTCGACTTGATCGTCCCGTAACACTCACACGCGACATTCCTCAACCCGGCCACGTCGAGAATGGAGACCTGGCGGTACTTATACGATACGAGTTCACGCTTTGCCAGCGCCGCCATCGTCACCGTCACACCAGATCGTCTCACCGCCAGCATCTGCGCCAGAAATTCCTGGGTGAGCGTGAAATTCGTGGCGCAAATCGCATCAGACGTCACGAGCAGCCACCGCGCGCAACGCTGCTGAAGGCTGTGCATGCCGTTGCACGCGGCTGACTGCCCGAGGACCTCGCTCGAGAACTGGGCATACCGCAGCAACCGTCGCGTCAACTCGGGCAGCCTGACGATCGTCGACAGAAACGCGTCCGCGGGAAGCTCAAGAAATTTCCCTTCCACCTGACAGATTCCCTTGAAACCCGCCGTCGTCACCCGATGGAGAAGCGGCACGCCGATGAACCCCTCGCGGCCGGCGGTCATCGCTTCGACCGTCGCCCCGTTCCTGAGAACGATCACCAGTGACACCATTCCGGTCAGCGGAAAATAGACGCGGTCGATCTGATCACCCTGGTCGAACAACCCGTGCCGGCCGGGAAACACCACTTCCTCTGCCAACTCGACGATCGCCTCGCGCTCCGCGGACGGAATACGGGCGAGAATCTGATTACCGGGGTCCGCGCCGTCGTCTGGCCTCAATTGTGCGGGATCGAACAATTTACAGACAGATGGGCGGTTGGGTGGCAGGACAGAGCCAGCACGAAACGGTCGGCGACGACTCGGTCGACACGACGAGAAAGGAGATGGTACACGCTGACATATCGAAGCGGATCAGGCGCGCCTGCTCCCACTTGTCCGCGGGCGAGTTCGAGGTATTGGTCGATGCGATGACGGATCGGCAGCTCAGAGGTGAGCGTCGGTTTAATGAGTACTGGAGCGACTAGCTATCGACCTCGGCGCGGACCCGCGCTTCCGAAGGAGGAGTATTTACTCCTCGGCATCCAACGGCGCAAGTCATTTGCTCACAACGAGTTGTAGCCCAGCAATTGTGCGGTCCCGTACTTTTGTTCACCGCTCTTCTCGCAACCGCTTTCACGCCCTTCGAGTGGTGAAAGGAATCGCTACCCAAAGTCACTCTACCCAACGAGTGTCTGCGTTCTAAATTGACGCTGTAGAGAGTCTCCGCGAACGGCGAGCGCGGAGGTCAGGAGGTTTCATGAGACACCGCTTCAATATCGCGGTCAGCGGATTGACCGCCGTCTTCGCCCTCACCGCCGCTTCCCCACTCGGCGTGCGCACGCTCGTTGCCCAGACCAACTGGCGCGAGGTCCGCTCCATCCGGATGGGCCGCTTCCGCGCTCGCGTCGACGTTTCGTCGCTGCACACCCTCCGGCTCTATTCGCAGCTCGACACGTCCCGACTCATGGGCGACGAGCTCGGCCCCGACTCAGTGAAGTCGTGGCAGGAAAATCTCTTCAACGATCTCGACAAGCCTTCCCGGATGCGGTACGTCCTCGGCAATTCGATCCTCGTCCAACCCTTCGCCGCCGACTCGGCGACGGTCGGTTACCTGGTGACCGTTGCCGATACGGGCGGATCCTCGCGACAGATCGTCACCGACAAGGACGGGATGGAAGAGTTCCTCGACATGCTGGCCAAGGGCGTCGTCGCGGCAAAAACGCTCACCGACGACGAGCTGAAGCGGGAGGGCCCGGTCAATCAGAAGCCGATCGCCCTCGCCAAATCGCTGAACTACGTCTATCCGCGCAACGCCAAGCTGACGAATCAGAGCGGGTCTGCTCTCGTCCAGTTCATCGTCGACACCACCGGCAAGGCGAAGCCGGAGTCGATCGTATGTATGCACGCGACGTACAAGGATTTCGCTGACGCGGCGATGGCGGCGGTAAAGCTTATGGAATTCCATCCGGCGGAGCTCGAGGGTCACAAGATCGAACAGCTGGTCCAGTATCCGATCGACTTCAAACTAAACGCCGTCCTGCCGATCAAGCCGTTCGAGGTGCCGACGCGCCGCGGACGTCGTTAGCGCTACTCGACGACGGCGGTCTGAATCGTTGCCGCCAGGTCGAGGCGGTGATTCCAGCGGCTCCGCTTGAAGATCCAGGCGTGTTGAAGGCGCCGCCATCCTCCCGGACCAGTCGTGAACTCGTCGACGAGGACCGTCCACACATCGCCGTCGAATTCGACGTTTTCGCCCTGGGTGTTGGGAATGTGCTTGAGACCTTCGGGCTGTCCGCGCAACGGTAGGCCGACGGTCAGGTAGCTCTCCGGCTTCTTTGGACAGCCAGAGTGGACGTCGGTCGACTTCGCGCGGGTCGCGGATTTTCCGCGGGGCGGCGGCGGCGTGGGTACCTGTCTGCCGGCGCACTGCGAATAGTTGAACGGACTCCCCGCTGGAACGTTGTTCAACTCGAGGATCACTTTGCGATTCTCGGCGATTCGATCGATCGCCGACCCACCGGCTTTGGCGAAATACAGCTCCGGCGCTACTCCCTGCACTCCCGCAGGCATCTCGGGATAGCCGTTGCGCGTGCCGTAGGGGCGCGGGTCGTATCTCAGCTCCCGGATCCGGAATGGATATTCGTCGGTCCCGGCGTGAAGCTGGGCGCGCACCACCGCGCCAAAAATCTCGGAGTCGGCGCGAATCAGCATCGTCTCTTCGTCGGGCGTCGCCGCCCGAGGCGTGTAGACCCTGGGGGTCGGGGCTGGTTCGGGACTATTGGGGGCGGATCCGCACGCCGCCAAAGAGCTGGTGAGAATCGTGGCGGTGAGTACTACCCGGCGAGCATTCATCATCGGGTCGAGGCCTCTTGCACAAAAGAGGCCCGGCAGAAGGATAGATTTTGCCTCGATGTACTCCACCTGTCTCTTCTGCAATACGAGCCTCGGGTCGAATGAAGCCGTCGAGCATTTTCCGGTTGGGCGCCGGCTCGCGTTCGATGCGTCAAAGGGCCGATTGTGGGCGGTCTGCCGGAAGTGCGAGCGGTGGAACCTCACTCCGATCGAGGAGCGGTGGGAAGCGATCGAGGAATGCGAACGGTCTTTTCGGGGCACAAAGTTACGCGTCTCGACCGACCAGATCGGACTGGGCCGCATCAAGGAAGGGTTGGAGCTGGTGAGAATCGGGAAGCCGCTGCGACCGGAGTTCGCCGCCTGGCGTTACGGAGACCAGTTCGGCAGGCGCCGGCGAAGAAACTACGTGCGTGTCGGCGCGATGGGATTGGCGGCGGTATCGGTGCCCTTCGTCCAGAGCGCAGTGAGTGTGGCGATCGGTGTAGGCAGCCTGAATCTGTTCCCGATTATCTCCTGGAGCATTGGCTTGTATTCGCGATATCGTGTGGTCGCCCGGGTGCGCGACAACGCTGGACGACCCCTGCTCGTTCGCGCACACGAACCGGAACAGACCGTAATCCTGCCGCCAGGACCGGGCGAGGAATGGGGCCTCCGAATCAGGCACCGGGTTGTTGCCGACCGCAGATCAAGATGGTGGAAGTACACCAGGGATCATGGTCAGACCGATATTCGTGGTGATGCGGCGATGCAGGCCGCCGCCAGGATCCTGCCCTTGATCAATCACGACGGCGCGAACGCCAAACAGGTGGACCAGGCGGTGAAGCTTGCCACTGAATACGAAGATGCGTCGATGCCCTTCGAGAATGCAGTGAGATTTGCCAGGAGCAGCTGGAAAAACCGCGGGCCGGACGGATTGCTGAAGCAGGTTCCCAAGGAGATGCGACTGGCGTTGGAGATGGCATCGCACGAGGGCGCCGAGCGACGCGCGCTGGATGGAGAGCTGAAACAGCTGGAGGATGCATGGCGCGAGGCCGAAGAGATTGCCAGTATTTCTGACGACATGTTCCTTCCCCAGGAAGTGAGTGAGCAGCTTGCCGCGATCAAGAAGCGTTCGCCGTAACAAGTCATCAGGCGCCAAGCCGGAATCGAAGTCGGGGAATTCGTCGTCATCGTCGGAATCGATCATGAGTCGATCGGCGCCGGCTGACATGCCGCCCGAGCAGTTCCGCGAGATCGGACATTCGCTGGTCGATGCCATCGCCGATTTCTACGCGCACCTGCCGACGGCGTCGACAGCTTCTCCGCTCTTGCCTGACGCGCTTCGAAAAGTGCTCGGCACGCGCAAGCTCCCCGAAAACGGGACCGACATTGCGCGCGTGCTCGAGGATTTTCAGAAGGTCTTCTTCCAGCACTCGACCCACAACGGCAGCCCGCGCTTCTGGGGCTACATCACATCATCGGGAGCGCCAATCGGTGCGCTCGCCGATTTTCTCGCCGCGGCGGTCAATCCCAACTGCGGCGCGTGGGCGCTGTCGCCGGTCGCGACCGAGATCGAGAACGAATGCATCCGCTGGCTGTCGGAGTTCATGGGTCTGCCGGGAACATGGGATGGGATCGTCGTCAGCGGCGGCAACATGGCCAACATCGTGGCCTTCATCGTGGCGCGGAAAGCGAAGGCGACCTGGGACATACGGACACACGGCGTAGCTGCCGACAGGAGCAAACCCCTGGTCGTGTACGGCTCCGAAGAGATGCACACCTGGATAAGCAAAGCTGCAGACATTTGTGGGTTGGGCACCGCGTCAGTGCGCTGGATTCCCGTGGATAAGGATCATCGTATACGGCTTGATGAATTGCGGCTGCAGATCGCCCAGGACCGGGACGCCGGACTTCTTCCTTTCATGGTATGCGGTACGGCGGGCTCCGTCGGCACTGGCGCCATAGACCCACTGGAGGAGCTCGCGCAGCTCTGCAAAGCGAGCGACTTGTGGTTCCACGTCGACGGCGCCTACGGCGCACCGGCGGTCGCACTCGATGACGCGAGCGCGGATCTCAAAGGACTCCGCTTTGCGGACTCCATCGCCATCGATCCGCACAAATGGCTGTACGCGCCGCTCGAGGCGGGGTGCACCCTTGTTCGCCGCCGCGACGATCTGCACGACGCGTTCGCATCCAAGCCGTCGTACTACCAATTCGACGACAATGAAGGCCAGGAAGTGAAAAACTACTACGAGTACGGGCCGCAGAATTCGCGCGGCTTCCGCGCTCTCAAGATCTGGCTCGGATTCCAGCAGTGCGGAGCGAGCGGCTACCGGCGCATGATCGCAGATGACATCGAGCTGGCGCGACGGCTCCACAAGTTCGTCGGCAGTGAGCCGCTTCTCGAGCAGGGCACGCACTCCCTCAGCATCACCACCTTCAGATTCGTTCCGGAGGATTTGCGGAAGCGCGCAAAGGAGGCCGGTCAGATCACCGACTACCTGAACGAGCTCAACGCGCGCATCGCCACCCAGCTTCGCCTCAGTGGAAAGGCGTACGTGTCAAACGCGCACTCCGGGGACCAGTACTTTCTGCGTGCCTGCATCGTGAACTTCCGCACCACCCTGGCGGACGTCGAGCTGCTGCCCAGGCTCATAGTCGAGATCGGTAGCAAGCTCGACGCGCACAACAGGCCGGCGTCCCTGAAACGCGCCAAGGGCCAGATCCGGCCTTAGCGCTCGTCCTCGACGAAAGCCTTCAGCCGGCCGATGGCGGCATCCCAGTCATCGGAGATCTGATCCAGGCAGCGGCGAGCCTTTTCCAGCCGCTTCGGCTCCAGCTCCCAGATCGTCTCGCGCCCGCGCTTGCTCTCCTTCACCAGACCCGCCTTGCCGAGTGTGCGTAACTGCTTGGTGACCGCCTGACGGGTGACGCCGCTCCCTTTACTCAGGCGAGTAATCGAGAGCGGGCCATCGACGCAGAGACGCGCGACCAGTCCGACACGCGTCTCGTCGCCCAGCGCCGCAAAGATCGGCGCCGCATCCGACAGCTTTACAGCGGCGCTGCTATGACCGCGCGACATACGCGGCGATGGCTTTCAGCTGCCCGGTCCAGCCGTTGTCGTTCATTCTGAACGCTTCGGCGCGCCGCGCGAGCGGGATCCGGTCGAAGCCTGACTCGACGATTTTGAGAGCAGTGCCGCCATCGGCCTCCTCGAGATGGAATTCGACCAGGGTGGTCGGCTCCTTCGAGTAGTCGACTTTTGGATCGATAGGGTAGGGATGCCATCTGAATGAGAAATAGCGCTCGGGCTGTATGCGCTCGATGATCATGTCCATGGTCATGTGCTCATATCCCTTGTGCAGGATGTGACCGCTGACGGTTTTCCCTTCGGCGAACTGGTCCTCGAGCTTGACGCGGAACCACTCGCCAAACTCCTTCGAGTTGCTAATCGCGCGCCACACCCGCGAGCGCGGAGCGGCCAGCTGGACATTCTTTTCGATGCGGTCAGTGTCGGTCTTTTCCATGCGATCGGCCTCAGTCGTCGTGATCATATGCAACCTCCGGGTTGCCTAATCCTACATCGTTTCCAGATGTTACGCAACCCCCGAGTTGCATAACGATCCTGAGCGGGTTCTGTACACCCCGTCGCCGAGCCTACTCCGCCCACGACAAGAGAAATCTCTCCGCCATCGTCAAGCGCCCGGTCTCAGGATCGCGCCGAAACAGCGACACGTACTGCCGCCACTGCTGGCCGCCCGGTCCGACCGAGCTCTCGGTGACCAGCACCGTCCACATCTCCGCGCTTGAATCGGGTGCCGGCGAATTAGGCGGGCGAACCTTGTCGAGAATCGGCGAAGCGCCGCGAAACGGCAGTCCGACCGTCACGTAGCGGCTGACCTGTGGCGGACACTTCGGCGCGGGCAGGGTGATGGTGGAATCGCGCGAGCGGCGGGTTCGCGCCCCGCCGCAATCCGGGTAGTCGAACGGGCCGCCATCGGCGATTCCCAGCGATGCCAGAATGCCCTTGCGCTGCTCGACGATCACCTCGGTCACACCAGGCGGGATCACGTCGGTCGAATCGCCAAGCTCGAGTCGCTTTGGCCGCTCGGGAGTCGCGGCAAGATCGGTGTTGTCGCCTGCCGGCCGCGAATCCATGCGCAATGGACTGGCGGTCACGCCGAGGGTGTCGCGCGGACCAACCAACTGGTCGCGGGCGACTGACTCGAATATCTGACCGTCGGCGCCGACGATCGCGCGCTCGCGCTCCAGGCTGCACCCGATGACGGCAACAAGCGTGAGCGCGAAGATCCAACGCCGGGAATCAGCTTGAATAGCTTTCATCAGAAACCATGACCGCAGAAACAGGGCCTCCATCAATTTGTCACCGGTGACGCGCGACGGCTCCCGCACCTCCCACTACGATTTCGAGCTGCCGGTGGATCGCATCGCCCAGTTCCCCGCCGAGCGTCGCGGCGAGAGCCGGTTGATGGTGGTGAATCGGGCGACGGGCGACATCGACCACCGGCAGTTCAGCGACCTCGAGCAGCTCATCCCCGCCGGCGACGCCATCGTCCTCAACACCACGCGGGTGTTCCGGGCGCGCCTGCTCGGCGTGCGCGACAACGGGACCTCGGCGGAAATCCTTCTCCTCCGTCCACTCGGCGAATCGATGTGGGAGGCGATGGTGCACCCCGGGGGCAAGCTCAAGCCGGGCCGGGTCGTGAAGATCGCCGACGGCTTCGATGCCGAAATACTGTCGACGACGGAGCGACGGACGCGGGTGGTGCAGCTCAACTCTCGGATTCCGGTCGAACAAGCGATTGATAAATACGGCCACATTCCGCTCCCGCCCTACATCACGCGCGCCGATCAGCCGGACGATGCGGAGCGGTACCAGACGGTCTACGCGCAGGAGAGCGGCTCGGTCGCGGCACCGACCGCCGGATTGCATTTCACCGCCGAGATGCTGGACCGGCTCGCGGCGAAAGGCGTCAGGCGCGCCGATGTCATCCTGCACGTTGGAGCCGGGAC
>DASYIM010000001.1:0-14972 GCA_035997625.1 Gemmatimonadaceae bacterium | reverse complement strand
CTCGTGGATGCGGCGGCGTCGAGCCTCAGCTCGCCGTTCGTCAACGAGGACTTCCGCTTTGCCAGTACCCTCAGTGGGGCCAAGGAGATGCTGCCGCGCGACAAGCGGTGCACCCGCGCGACCGACGCCGGAATGCGTGATGCGCTCGGTCAGGCGTATGTGTCGCAATATTTCACGCCACAGGCGAAGGCGCGCGCACTGGAGATGGTTCGGAACCTGGAATCTGTCTTCCACGACCGCTTGCAGACCCTCGGCTGGATGACGGACACCACCAAGGTCCAGGCGACGGGCAAGCTGGCCGCCTTCACCAACAAGATCGGATATCCGGACAAATGGCGTGACTATTCGACGCTGACGATCGCGCCAGGACACTTCCTCAACAATCTGGTCGCTGTCCGCGAGTACGAGCGCAAGCGCACGCTATCGAAAATCGGACAACCGGTCGATCGTACGGATTGGGGAATGACTCCGGCAACCGTCAACGCCTACTACAATCCGTCGATGAACGAGATCGTGTTCCCGGCGGGCATCATGCAGCCGCCGTTCTTCGACCCCAACGCCGACGACGCCGTGAACTACGGTGGCATGGGCGCAGTCATCGGACACGAGATGACGCATGGCTTCGATGACCAGGGCGCCCAGTTCGACGCCCAGGGCAATCTTCGCAACTGGTGGAGCGCATCGGACCTGTCGAAGTTCAAGACGGGGACGGGCCTCGTGGCATCGCAGTTCGACTCGTATACCGTCTTAGACAGCCTCCACGTCAACGGCAAGCTGACCCTCGGTGAAAACCTGGCCGACCTCGGCGGATTGTCGGTGTCGTATGCAGCGATGGAGAAGGCGCTGGCCGAGAAAGGCAGACCACCGCTGATCGACGGCTTTACGCCAGAGCAGCGCTTCTTCCTGGCGTGGGCGCAAATCTGGAGGCAGAACATTACGCCGGAAGCGCAGAGAGTCAGAATCAACACCGACCCGCACTCTCCGGGACAATGGAGAACCAACGGGCCGTTGTCGAATCTGCCGCAGTTCGCCGCCGCGTTCGGTTGCAAGGCCGGCGATCCGATGGTTCGTCCTGACTCTGTGAGGCCGGTGATCTGGTAGCCGGCAAACAGACGCGTGAACCAACGAGGCGCCGGCTCAGCCGGCGCCTCGTGTACTTTTTCGGAGGTACGTGGCGCGCAACGCGCAGCAGCGGCTAACTTGAAACCATGATCGCGCGAATCCCGTCACTGCTCCGAGCGAATTCCTGATGACCGCGCGGAGCTTTTTCTACAAGGAAACTGATGGAATCCGCGTTACGGTTCGTCCCGTCTATCTGCGCGACCACTCCGAGCCGTCGCAGAGCCACTACGTTTTTGCCTACTTCGTGCGCATCGAGAACGTCGGCAAGCTGGCCGCCCAGCTGCTGACCCGGCGCTGGTTGATCCACGACTCGGTTGGTGAAGGAGTCGACACCGAGGTCATCGGCGAAGGAGTCGTCGGCGAGCAGCCGACCATTCTGCCGGGCGCGGTCCATGAGTATCAGAGCTTCTGTATCCTGAAGTCCGGGGAGGGTTGGATGGAGGGCCACTATGGCCTTCTGCGGCAGGACGGATCGTCGTTCGAGGCTGCAATCCCGCGCTTCATACTCAGCGCGAGCGAATCGACGAGCCTGCCATCGTAACCCGCGCACGACAGTTGCTTCGCATCCACCCGTGAGCCGTATCTACGACATCTCGGTTCCGATCCGAACTGGCGGACTCGTCTATCCGGGGAATCCCGAGATCGACGTCGCACTGCAACAGGCCGTTGCCAAAGGCGCCAGCGCCAATGTCTCGACGATCCGGTTCGGCTCGCACACGGGGACCCATGCCGATGCAGCCCGTCACTTCTTCGACGACGGCGAGCCAGTCGACAGAATTCCGCTGGAGAGGCTGATCGGCCCGGCTCTCCTGCTGAATTTCGCCAGTGATGTGATGTCCATTGGCGAAGCGGAGCTTCGCCCACGCGCCATCAGGGGCCACCGGCGCATTCTGCTGCAGACCCGCAACTCGGGTTTTCTGTCGAGCCCCGAGTTCGTCCCTAACTACACGTTTCTCGCGCCCGACGGCGCGAAGTATCTCGTCGACAACGGCGTGGAGCTGGTCGGCATCGATTACCTGTCGATCGAGCAGTTTCACTCCGGGCACCACCGGACGCATCGCACACTCCTCGAGAGCGGCGTCGTCATCGTTGAAGGGCTGGACCTCTCGGCGCCGCCGCCAGGCGAGTATCAGTTCATCTGCCTTCCTTTGCGCCTCGAAGGATGCGACGGCGCTCCCGCGCGCGCGGTACTCATCAAGTGACGGAAGTCAGCCACATCTTCTTCGACATTGGCGGAGTGCTCGGCTCTAACGGCTGGGACCGCGAACAACGCCAGGCCGCCGTCAAGCAGTTCGATCTCAATGCCGATGACTTCCAGTGGCGCCACGAAGAGGTGGTTGGTGAGTGGGAGGAGGGGCGAATTTCGCTCGACGAGTACCTCGATATCGCCGTCTTCTACACCGAGCGTCCGTTTTCGCGCGAGGTGTTTCGGAAGTTCATGCGCGCTCAGAGCGTCCCGAATGAGGACACCATCAGCATCGCGCGGGCCCTGTCGAAGGATCCGCGCTTCACACTGATGACGCTGAACAACGAATCGGAAGACCTGAACATCTATCGTATCGAGCACTTCGGAATCTCGCAGATCTTCGAAGCCTTCATTTCTTCGTGCTGGCTGGGTGTTCGGAAACCGATTCGCCGGTTCTACCACCGGTCTCTTGGCATAGCTCACGCGACGCCGGAGACATCGCTATTCATCGATGACCGCCAGCAGAATCTGACGCCGGCCAGCTCACTCGGCATGAACGTGATCCATTTCAAATCCGCGGATCAGCTGCGCTCCGACCTGGAGCGGTTTCTCGACCTCGAACTTACCGGAGCATAGGCAATGCGCTTGGCGATGATCGGCCTCGGCAGAATGGGCGGCAACATGTCGGAGCGGCTGATGAAGGGCGGTCACGAAGTCGTCGTCTGGGATCGCACCACGGCTACGACTCAGAAGTACGCGTCGATGGGTGCGACAGGGGCGAAGGATCTCAGCGACGTCACCGCGAAATTGAAAGGGCCGCGCATCGTCTGGATCATGGTCCCGGCGGGGAAGCCGGTGGACGAGACCATCGCCCAGCTCACTCCAGGACTCTCGAAGGGCGATGTCATCATCGACGGCGGGAACTCCAACTTCCACGATACGATGCGCCGCGCGGCGGAACTGCAGGCGAAAGGAATCAACCTGGTGGACTCGGGGACGAGCGGCGGGATCTGGGGGCTGGCCAACGGCTATTGCCTGATGATCGGCGCTTCGCCGGAAGCCTTCAAATTGTGCGAGCCGATCTTCAAGACTCTGGCGCAGGCCGATGGCTACGCGCACATGGGACCGCCGGGGTCCGGCCATTATGTGAAGATGGTGCACAACGGCATCGAGTACGGCACGCTCCAGGCGTACGCCGAGGGCTACGAGATCCTCCACGCGTCGAAGGATTTCAAGCTCGACCTGCATAAGATCGCGGCGGTTTGGAACCACGGCAGCGTAGTGCGGTCGTGGCTCAACGAGCTGGCGGAACTGGCGTTCGAAAAGGACGCCGACCTGAGCGGACTGCGCGGGTACGTGGAGGATTCCGGTGAGGGCCGGTGGACGGTGCAGGAGGCGATCGATCTCGATGTGCCGGCGCCCGTCATCACGCTCTCGCTCCTGACCCGCCTCCGCTCGCGCCAGACGGATTCCTTCGGCGCCAAGGTCATCGCGGCGCTGCGAAACGAATTCGGCGGTCACGCGGTAAAGAAGTCATGAAGACGCCCCATGCCGTGCCCCTCATTCGTGCCCCGCGTCGCCGCGGCAGACGCGACAAGGCGGACCCATGCACAATGGTGATTTTTGGTGGGGCAGGCGACCTCACCAAGCGCAAGCTCATTCCGGCGATCTACTACCTGGCCGAGCAGAAGCTGTTGCCCGAGAATTTCGCGCTGCTCGGAGTGGCTCGCGACCAGAACACCGACGACGGCTATCGCGCGATGATGCGCGAAGCCATGTCGCGCTCGGACGAGATTCACAAAGTCAACGACGAAGTCTGGCAGTGGCTTTGTCAGCGGACTTTTTATGCCGGCGGCGACTTCACGCGCGACGACGCCTACGCCAACATCGAAAAGCGGCTCACGGAGATCGAGTCGCGATCAGCCGAGGAGGATCGAAACCGCCTCTTCTACCTGGCGATCCCGCCCAGCGTGTTCGCGACGACCCTCAAGCATCTCTGCACCAGCGGTTTGGCGCGGCGAACGCATTCCTACGAGGAGCGACCCTGGAACCGAATCGTGATCGAGAAGCCGTTCGGAACCAGTCTGGAGTCGGCAATGGCTCTCAACCGGCTGGTGCTCGACCAGTTCGGTGAGCACCAGATCTATCGTATCGATCACTACCTCGGCAAGGAAAGCGTTCAGAACATCCTGGTGTTCAGATTCGGCAATTCGATTTTCGAGCCTTTGTGGAACAGGCACTACGTCTCACACGTCCAGATCACCGCCGCGGAATCAGTGGGCGTGGAAGGCCGTGGCAAGTACTACGAAGAGGCTGGCGTGCTGCGCGACATGTTCCAGAATCACCTGCTCCAGCTCCTTACCCTCGCTGCGATGGAGCCACCCAGCTCCTTCACGGCAGATGCCGTGCGAGATGAGAAGGTCAAGGTTCTCCATTCAGTGCGACCACTGGTGCAAGGGGATTGCGAGCCGGCCGTGGTGCGCGCGCAATACGACGGTGGCACACTCGATGGAAAGTCGGTTCCGGGATATACGAGCGAGCCGGATGTGCCGGGCAAATCGCTGACTCCGACCTACGCGGCGATGCGGATCGACATCGACAACTGGCGTTGGAAAGGAGTTCCATTCTACCTGCGCTCCGGAAAGCGGATGGCGAAGAGGATCTCGGAGATAGCGATTCAGTTTCGATCGCCGCCGCTGCTTCTTTTCGGACAGAAAGCTGTGGAGGAAATGTCGCCTAGCGTGCTTACGCTGCGTGTTCAGCCGGACGAAGGGATCTCGCTGCGATTCCAGGTCAAGACGCCGGGAGCGATGCACGAGCTCACTCCCGGTCTCGAGATCACCCCCGTCGACATGGATTTCACCTACGCCGAAGCGTTCGGCAACGACGCGCATCCGGCGTACGAGACCCTCCTCCTCGATTGCATGATCGGCGATCCAACGCTCTTCACCCGCAGCGATGAAGTAGAAATGGCCTGGTCGATCATTGACCCGCTTCTGGATTATTGGGGCAAACACCCCGCGACCTCGCTGCCGAAGTATTCGGCGGGGAGCTGGGGTCCCGAAGAAGCAAACAAACTCCTGCTTGGAGATCATACACGTTGGCGATAGCTCCACTTCTTCCGGCCCTCGTCGCGCTCGTACTCTCTTCGACCGCGTGTCAAAATCCATCTCCCAGTCAAAAAGATTCCGCCGCCGTTCTGGCGGGCGACACGACGCAGCACGTCTTGCCCGTCGACAGCCGGGCCCTCGTGGTGCGCGCGCGAGAGCTCGATCGGGCCGACAGCCTCGATGCGGCGCGCGCGGCGTATGAAGCTGCCGCGCAGAAACTGCCCCAACTGTCTGACTGGCTCTACCTGAGGGCTGCGGGAGTCACGGGCGACAGCGCCGTGCGCGCGAGCTACTATGCGAGGCTGCGCACCGACGTCGCTCGCGACCGGATCCGCTGGACGGACGCAATCGCGCGCGAGCGCACCCGGGATTTCGCCGGCGCGATTCGCGCCTACAACGCGCTTGGGGCAAGGCTGGACGCGCTCCGCCTGCGGGTGAATCCACCGTCGGACGATGCATCGCGGGCCGCCGCCCGCAGTGAGCTGCGGAATTTCATCGCCAGCTCCAGCAACTCGCCGGACACGAGGGAAGCGATCGATCTGTTCGACAAGGTGTTCACCACGAGGACGCCGGCCGAGGAGCTGGTCGTTGCTCGCGGGGCGAACAAATCAGGCTTGCCGGATAGAGCCGCCGCCGGATACGCGAAGGCTCTCGCCGCCGGTCTCGGAGACGTTTCCGACAACGTCGCTTACGGATCGGTGCTGTTTCGTCTCAGAAAATATCCGGAGGCGGTGACCCAGTTCGCGAAGATCCGCTCTCCGGCCAACCTTGCCGCTGCCGCTCAATATCAGACCGCGCGCGCTCAGGTTGCACTCGGCAACACCGATGCGGCGCGAGCCACGTTGCGCTCGATCACCACCGCGTTTCCAAAGGACACCAGCGCCGCATCCGCGATGCTGCTCCTCGCCGACCTCGCCACCGATGAAAACCGCGATCAGGATGCCAAGCAGACGCTGATGGCGATGCTGAAGCGGTTTCCCACCGGCCGTCACGCAACCAACGCGCGCTTTCGCGCGGGAATGATCTCCTACATCCAGGGCGACCGCCGAGGCGCGGCCGCCGAACTGGATTCACTTGTCGCGCGCGATTCGAACAGTACCGAAGCCCTCGCCGCTCAGTACTGGGCGGGACGTTCTTACGCAGCTCTCGGCGACAAGACGCGCAGCAGGGCTCGCTGGCATTCCATCGTCAAATCGGATCCGCTCAGCTACTATGCGGTTCTCGCCGCGAAACGACTCGACACGACGCTCGTTGCCGCGGATCGCTCGAGTCCGAATTACGCCAGGATTCCCGCTGTCGATTCAGCGCTGAACCGCGTGGTCGGACTGAGAGACGTCGGGATGGATGTCGAGGCGGGCTTCGAGAATGATCGACTCTTCAAGGACGCGCTGGCGAATCCCACGCGAATGGTTGCCACGGCCCACGCGTTGGCCGGCGGCGATCAGGCGTCGCGATCGATCGCGCTCGGTCGCCGGGCAATCGACGATATTGGACAGAGCCCGGACAACTTTCGCCTGTACTTCCCGGTGCTCGAGCGCGAGACGCTCATCTCCAGCTCGAAGGACAACGGCCTCGATCCGGTGCTCGTCGCCGCGCTCATTCGCCAGGAGTCGAACTTCAATCCCCAGGCGACTTCACCCGCCGGTGCGCGGGGCTTGATGCAGCTGATGCCGGCAGTGGGGAAGGATGTCGCTGCGGCCAAGGGAATCGGTCCGTGGGACCCTGATATTCTCTACCAGCCGGCAACCAACATAAAACTCGGCACTGCGCACCTGAGCGGGCTCGTGCGCAAGTATCCGGAAGTGGTGAAGACTCTCGCCGCGTACAATGCCGGTGAGTCGCGAGTAGAGAAGTGGTCCACCAAGGCGGGCGCCAACGATCCGGAAGTATTCACGGAACGGATACCCTTCGTTGAGACTCGCGACTACGTCCGGATCATCCTACGCAATCGCGCCTACTACCAGGCGCTCTATCCCTGGTAGGTCTCAGCTTCGGAGGCTTCCGGCAGCTCGCCCTTGCGACGCTTCCGCCAGTCTATCAGCCAGCTTAGCGGAACTCCGGTGAGCAGCGGCGTCAGGAAAAAGCCAAGCAGCGTGTTCAGCCAGATCAGCGCGGTGTAAAAGGCGATCAGACCGAGCGATACCCAAAGCGTTCCCAGCGGACCGTGCGTCTCCAAGCAGAGCTCCCCCGTGAGTAGGTAAATTAAAAGTATCATGGGATCCGCTTTCGTTGAAGGCGCCGCAACTGAAAACGCAGTCGAGACTTCTCTCGCGGCGTGTGGCAACGCCGTGTTGGCAATCAGCGGTGGACTCGATTCAATGGTGCTGCTCACCGCCGCCGCGCGGCTGCCTGCGCGGGTGCGCAGAAACATCATCGTAGCCACCTTCGATCACGGGACGGGACGCGCCGCCGGTCGAGCGGCTTCTCTCGTTGCCCGGCGCGCTTTTCGGACTGGCTTCCTGTGTGTGACTGGACGTGCCTCCACCGTCGGACGGCGCGAAGAAGAGTGGCGACGCGCCAGGTGGCAGTTCCTGCAGCAGGTTGCCGCCACGCGCGACGCAGTCGTTGTCACCGCCCATACTCTCGACGATCAGATCGAGACGGTCTTCATGCGCATCCTCAGGCAAGCAGGCCCCCGAGGCCTGGCGGGCCTCTACGCCGAGTCGGCGATCGTGCGGCCGTTCCTGAATGTGTTTCGCGCTGCGTTGGCCGCATACGCGGAGCGGAACGAGGTGCCCTTCGTGAATGATCCGTCCAATCTGGATCGACGCCATCTCCGCAATCGAATTCGACTCGATATTCTGCCATCGATCGTGAAGCAGAATCCCGGGTTCCCAACCGAGCTCCTGTCACTGGCCCGCGAATCAGCTGACTGGCGCCGTTCCCTCGACGACCTGTTGCCGAATTTCGATGCCACCGAAGAGCGCGACGGCGCTCTCCGGATCAGTCGGTCAAGCCTTGCCGGCTACGACGCGGAGTCCCTGCGAGTGCTGTGGCCGGCGCTCGCCGCACGGGCCAGTGTAGTGATGGATCGGCGAGGAACTCACCGGGCGGCTGAGTTTACTATAAAGGGTGCAACCGGGGGGGCGATTCAGCTTTCAGGCGGAGTGGAGATTGTGATGAGGCGCGACCATATGCTGTTGCGCCGGGCGACTGCTCGCGGGAAGACGCGGTCGCCCCAACAGGTCGCGCTCGCATGACGAGCAGCGTCAAGCCCGTCGTTGCGGTGGCGGATCCCCGGCTCTCCGGAAGAGCGGTCAAGCGCGTCGCCTTTGGCGAAGATACTATCGCGAAAAGGGTTGGTGAGCTCGGTAGAGAAATCACGAAAGCTTATCCGGATGGCGATCTTCTGGTGCTCGGTTTGCTCAAAGGCAGTTTCATCTTTCTCAGCGATCTCGTACGTGAAATAACTCGTCCGTTGCAGGTGGATTTCCTGGTGGCGTCCAGTTACGGGGATGGAACCGTGTCAAGTGGCACCGTCAACCTCGTGTATGACCCGGAGACGCAGCTGGCGGGGAAAGACATTCTTTTAGTCGAGGACATCGTTGATTCGGGGCGCACTTTGAATCGTCTCATGACTATACTGAAGGAGCGCAAACCGCGGTCACTGGAGATATGCGCGCTCCTGCACAAGCGGATCGCCGAAGGACTGAAGTTCGAAGCGAAGTTCGTTGGATTCGATGCGCCGAATGAGTTTTTGGTTGGATATGGGCTTGATCACGCGGAGAATTTCCGCCATTTGCCGTACATAGCGAGCTTGCAGTAAATGCCGATACAAATGCCGAATAAAACACCCAAGAAGCCGACGAACTGGAGCAAGGTTTCCAAGCAGCTCTCGTTCTGGGTTTTTGTCATACTCGTGCCCGTCGCGATCATCCAGTTTTCGGGGAAGGGATCGGAAGCGGCGCCCGAGATTTCCTACGCGCCGCAATACAGCGAGCAGCTGGAGAAGAACAACATCGACAAGGTCACCATTCAGGGTGGCCGGCTGGTAACTGGCGACTTCAAGCAGAAGGTGCCGGTGAAGGGGGGACGCCTCGTTCAGAAGTTCAAGGTTCTTCTCCCGATGGAGAACTCGAGCGAGGAGGTGAAGCGCCTCACTGAGCACGGCGTCCAGATTCAGGCGGAAGAGCCGCGCGCCTCGTTCACTACGATTCTCATTGGACTGTTCCCATACCTGCTCATCTTCGGAATCTGGTTCTTCCTCTTCCGTTCAATGCAGGCGGGCGGGGCGAAGGCTTTCAGCTTCGGTAAATCAAAGGCCAAGCTCCTCACAGGCGACACCCCCAAGGTCACGTTCGACGACGTAGCCGGCGCGGACGAAGCCAAGATCGAGCTCCAGGAGATCATCGAGTTCCTGAAGGACCCGGCGAAGTTCACCAAGCTTGGCGGACGCTTGCCGAAGGGCGCGTTGCTGGTCGGACCTCCGGGCACCGGCAAGACTCTTTTGGCCCGCGCGGTCGCCGGTGAAGCCGGGCGGCCCTTCTTTTCGATGTCCGGCTCTGACTTCGTCGAGATGTTCGTCGGCGTCGGTGCCAGTCGGGTTCGCGATCTCTTCGAGCAGGGGAAGGCGCACGCACCGTGCATCATCTTCATCGACGAGATCGATGCCGTCGGCCGCCACCGCGGCGCCGGATTGGGCGGCGGTCACGACGAGCGCGAACAGACGCTCAATCAACTGCTCGTCGAGATGGACGGATTCGAGTCCAACGACGGCGTGATCCTGATTGCTGCGACCAACCGTCCCGACGTTCTCGATCCGGCGCTGATGCGCCCTGGCCGTTTCGACCGGCAGATCGTGGTCGATTTGCCGGACCTGCGCGGACGCGAAGGCATTCTCCGGGTGCACATCCGCAACAAGCCGATGGGCGAGGATGTGGAGATCACGACGTTGGCGCGCGGCACACCGGGAATGGCCGGAGCGGATCTCGCCAATCTCGTGAACGAAGGGGCCTTGCTCGCTGCCCGGCGGAACCACGAGAAGGTTTACATGGCCGATCTCGAGGACGCGAAGGACAAGGTGATGATGGGCGCCGAGAGGAAGTCTATGGTAATGAAGGACGAGGAACGGAAGCTCACCGCCTATCACGAGGGTGGCCACGCAATCTGCGCGGTCAAGGTGAAGGGGAACGATCCCCTGCACAAAGTCACCATTGTTCCGCGCGGACGCACGCTTGGAGTCGCGTGGACCCTGCCCGAGGATGATCGCGTTTCCGTAACCCGCGAGCAGCTCGAGGCAAATCTCGTAAAAGCGTATGGTGGTCGCGTGGCCGAGGAGTTGGTCTTCGGCCGCGATCGCGTTACGACAGGCGCTGCCAGCGACATCCAGCAGGCGACGGGTCTGGCGCGCAGGTACGTGTCTCAGTGGGGACTCTCCGACGAGATTGGCCCCGTGCTCGTTGGCGACAACGAGCAGGAGCTCTTCCTCGGCCGCGAGCTGCAGACGCGGCGTGAAGTCTCGGAGCGCACGGCGCAGCTAGTCGACTCCGAGGTGTCACGCGTGATCAAGGAAGCGTACGCGCGCGCGACGGCGGTGCTTCAGGAGCACATGGATCTTCTGCATACTGTGGCGGCGGCTCTGCTCGACCGGGAGACGTTGACGGGCGATGACGTGGCGGCTCTCGCGCGCGGTGAGACGCTTCCGCCGCGTCCGGTGAGTCCGCCACCTTCGGCGCCGGCGTTGACCGCCGCGCCGGTGATGCATCCAAAGCCATCGAAGCCGCCTCTCTTCGGAGGCCCGGAGGTAGCGCCCGCGTGAGCTTTGCCTGGCCGTCAAAGTCACAGCGGCCAAATATTTTCGGAATTCTCAACGTTACCCCCGACAGCTTCAGCGACGGGGGTAATTTTGTTTCCACCGAAGCGGCAATCGCTCAGGCCGCGCGCATGATCTCGGAGGGTGCGGACGCCATCGATGTCGGTGGCGAGTCGACTCGTCCGGGAGCCGCCCCGGTTCCCGCCCGCGAAGAGCTCAAGCGCGTGCTGCCGGTGATCCGCGGAATCCGCTCGCGCTGGAACGATGTCCCGATCTCCATCGATACAGTGAAAGCGGACGTCGCAAAAGCGGCGCTCGCGGAGGGCGCATCGATCGTGAACGACGTGTCCGGGATGTCGCTCGACCCGCAGATGGCGCCCGTCTGCGCGGAGGCGGGCTGCAACGTCGTCATCATGCATTCCCGAGGCAGCGTCGCAGAGATGGCAAGCTACGACAACGCCATCTATGGCCCAGATCCGGTCGGCGACATCATCTCGGAGCTCGAAGACAGGGTCCAGGCCGCGCAGCGCGCAGGCGTGCATCCTGCGCGGATTGCCCTCGATCCCGGGGTCGGCTTCTCCAAGAGGACCGGACATTCGCTCGCCGCGCTGGTGGAGCTCCCGAGGCTGGTTGCGCTGGGATACCCGGTTTTTCTCGCCGCGTCGCGAAAGCGCGTCATTGCCGAGCTGATCCGGTTTACAGCGGGCTCTGGCAGTCCCCTCGGGGGCACGACGCTCGCGCCGCAGGCGATCAGCAACGAGGATCGCGACATGACCACTGTCGGCGTAAACGTCGTCGCGTTCTTTGCCGGCGCTCGCATCTTTCGGGTGCACCAGGTGCGCCCCAACCGGCTTGCCCTCGACGCCGCCTGGGCCCTTACTCCCGAAGAATCCGAGCTCCTCGCTCAGTGATCATCGCGGGGCAGTGGTGTCTGCGGATCCCGGCAGCGCATCCTCGAGGATCACCGTCCGCTTGCCGAGCCACCACACCAGCAGCCACGTCGCGACCACCTGAATGAGAATCAGTGTCGGCAGCACGTTGTGATGTACCATCAACGGCAGAAACGCCCCCTGTGGCGGGAACATCAGCGGGATGTTGAGCAGATTGAAAATCACGAGGCCGATGAGAAGCCCTCTGGTGCCGCGGAAATAAGCCCAGCACACGATACAAAACGCCAGCTCGACCAGAAAATCCAGGACCGGATATCCCTGCAGGTTAAGTCCAAAGCGTGGTCCCGACTGCATCGGCAAGAGCGCGATGTTCGGCTCGTGATGGATAATGTCCAATACAATGTGGGAGAGAATGCCGAGCGCGATGGCGGTGCCGACCTTGGTACGCCGGACCGCTTTCCCGAATCCCCAGGCGATCGCTGCCAGGAGCACCCCGGTCGTAACCGAGTGAGAGTAGGGCAGGAAATCGAGATGTATGGCGTCCGGCGTCACGCGAGAGTGCTCGATTCCGAGGTAGGTGAAGAGAATCCAGAGCAGCTCGACGACTTGAACCGATATCAGAAGCGGCCACAAGCCGACCCGCGGAAATTTGCGCTTGAGCGCCAGGGCCGCCGAGGCGTGGGTAATCGCGTAAATGAGTCCTCCCGCCGAGTCGAGGTGGTTCAGGTCCAGGCTCGATGGCTCACGGCGGGCAACTCCCGAGCCGCTAAATTAGTTTTGCAACGGTACCCTTCTTCGAGGCGCCCCCAATAAGACGGTTTCCTTCGCCGGGTTGGACGACCGCCGTACTACTGCTCTTCGTGTACATGCTCACCCTTGCCCCGAGCGTAACGCTCTGGGACTCGGGCGAGTTCCTAGCTGCCATTCACTCGATGGGGATTCCGCATCCCCCCGGCACGCCGCTCTACATACTGATCGGGAAAACCTGGAGCCTGCTCTTCGCCTCCATCTTCGGGTTTGCCCGCTCGATAAACCTCCTCTCGGCCGTCTGTACCGCGTTTGGCTGCGGAATCCTGACGAGCCTGATCGCCGAATGGACTGAAGACGGCTTTGCGGCAACCGCAGCCGGGCTGACAGCGGGTCTTATGTCGACCGTCTGGCTCAACGCGACGGAGACGGAGGTCTACGCCGTCGCGTTTCTTTTTGGGTGCATGATCCTGTGGGCCGCTGACCGGGCGGGAAAGGATTCAGACGCGCGGTGGGCGCTGATTGCCGCGTATCTGGCAGGGCTTTCCTGGTCGTTGCACCTGATCGCGCTCCTGGTAGTGCCGAGTGCGATTCTCCTCGTCTTCAGCACCGGCGATGGCTATTTCGCGGTTCCGGTGGGGCGACGCTATGTCGATGGCCGGCGTGAAGCGCACTCCTTCGCCAAGCTGTTGCGTGCTTCGATCCTCGTCGCGCTGGTGGGGATGACGTGCGTCGCATTCCTGCTGATCCGGGCCCGCCACGATCCGGCGATCAATCAGGGGAATCCATCTACCATGGGCTCGCTGGTCGACGTTCTGCTGCGTCGTCAATACGACGTCCCGCCCGTCTGGCCCCGGCGCGCGCCGTTCTATCTTCAGTTGGGCAACGTGTTCGAGTACGCGGACTGGCAATTTGCCAAAGGCCTGGCACCAGAGGCGCCGCCCAGTTGGTGGCGCACGCCAATCACCATTCTCTACGCCGTGGTGGGCTTCTGCGGCTTTGCCTTTCATCGCAACGTCGATCGCCGCAGCTGGCGCGCCCTGGCCCTGCTGATTCTGGTCTCGTTCCTCGGAGTCGTGATCTATCTCAATCTCCGGGCGGGACCGTCCTTCGGCGGGGGCCTGCTGCCCGCGAACGCCCTGCGCGAAGCGCGCGAGAGAGACTACTTCTTTTTCTGGGTGTTCATCTGCTGGGGACTCTGGGCGGGCTACGGCGCGATCTGTCTGTCGCGGATACTGTTTGTGCCGCTCAATCTCGTGGCGTTGGTGATGCCTTTTGCGCCCGCGTTGCTCAATTGGACCGCTGTCGATCGCCGAACCGACCCCGTCGAAATGCGCGCGCGCATCGACGAGTCCGAAATGCTGTCGAAGGTCCCACCCTCGGGCGTTTTCCTCGCCCTGGGAGACAACGACACTTATCCCCTTTGGTATCTGCAGCAGGCCGAGGGAACGCGCAAAGACGTGACTGTCGTCACCGTACCGTTGTTGCCGGCGAAATGGTATCGGGCCGAGCTGGCGCGCAGGTACAAGCTGCTCGATTCCGGAAGCGTTGAGAAATGGCTGGGACGAGACAGCACGGTCGCCCTGATTACTCGACGCTCCTACAATCAGAATCGTCCCGTGCTCCGCTCGCCATTCTTCGCGCCGGACTCCAGCGCGAAGAAGCCCTGACACAGCTACGCCGACCTACTGAACCGCGATGGTGTAGGCGCCGGTGACACCCGCCGCCTTGCCGCGGGCCTTGATGATGTAGAAGCCGGCCGAGGGCGACGAGAACGCGATGCGGGCGTTCTGCGTTGTCCCATCAATGTTGTCGTTCGACACCAACAAGGCGGGGGGATTCCCGTCAGCGAAGATCTCGAGGTACGAGTCGAGGGCGGTGGAGCTCATACTCACGGTGATCGCTTGTCCTGCCTGCAGGGAGATCACGTAGTCGTCAGCCAGGATTCCGTTGGCGGTGCAATCGGTCGTTTGGAGAGTCTGATCGGAAGTGATGCCGGGCACCACGAATACATCCTCACAGTTCGTCACCTGCGCCGCCGTGGTGGCTGACGCGAGAGTGTAGGAACCGGTGACGTTGGGATCGTACGAGTTCGCCCCGAGCAGGAAGTTACCGGCGGGCAGCAGCGCCTTGATGGTCGAAGTATTTGGTCCACCGAAGTCGTC